>CAYQBZ010000163.1:0-7423 GCA_964415855.1 uncultured Rikenellaceae bacterium | reverse complement strand
GGCCAAGGGCCAGTCCCAGACGATTCCTTTCATTCATGATCAGGTCCTGTTCTTCCGGTTTGCGTCTCATCAGGTTATTATCGAACATAGCCCTGAATCCCATATCATAACAAAACTTTATATTATCGACAGGGTCGTTCCCGGCATGCTGCCGGAACATATTCATGGAAGGAGCGTATTTGAGCTTAAAGGGTGCTTCGGCATCGCTGATCTTCTTTGCCGTCGACCCTTTCTCAGATCCAAAAACTGCAGGAGCAGCTAAAATAGCAGCTCCTGTAGTTGTAACATTTTTAATAAAGTGTCTTCTTGACTTATCCATATTAAATATTATTTTACTATGGGAATTTAACCATTAATTGGTTGATGCCGGTCTTGCCGGTCTTGCAGCCCTGGCAGCGGCTCTTTCAGCAGCCCTGGCAGCCTCTGCGGCAGCATCATAGGCAAGACCTGCTATCGGAACACTCTTATCAATATCAACAGGACCAAATGCCATAATTTTCGGACCAATCTTCAGGTCGGAATTCATCATCTCTTCCCAGGTTGTCTGTTTCCCCGTATAAGCTGAGATACGACCCATTATGGCAGTCATTGTTGAAATAGCTGTATTCTCTGCTTCAACAATAGGTTTGCCTGTACGGATTGCAGTTACCAGGTCGATATGCTCCTGGAGATAAGGGTCAACGCTTACTCGCCTGCCTGGTTTTCCGTCTTCGTCAACCGGATATGCATATGTCCATATTTCGTTGCCGGCAAGGTCAAGAATCGTATTCTGGCAGTTGGTTGAACCTTTTGATCCCTGGAGTCTTTCTGATACGCTGTTCCAGCAGCCATTTATCTGACGGCACATACTATGTACATGAGTTCCGTTCTCAAAGACAAAATCAACGCTGAAATTATCATACTGGTTTCCGGTTACGCGGCGTAGCCTTGAGCCGAAGCCAACAGCTGAAACAGGATGCGATCCCGTGAACCAGTTCATTACATCGAGGTTATGAACGTGCTGCTCTACAATATGATCACCTGACAGCCATGTCCAGTTAACCCAGTCGCGGATCATCCATTCCATTTCCGTCCAGCTGGGATTATTGTCGCGATGCCACAGCTTACCACCATTCCAGTAAACGTTACCACCTACTATATCGCCCATAGCGCCTTCCTGAACCTGCTGCCAGTTAGCAACATAGTCACGCTGGTGACGGCGCTGGGTA
This sequence comes from uncultured Rikenellaceae bacterium, assembly GCA_964415855.1. Lineage (GTDB taxonomy): Bacteria > Bacteroidota > Bacteroidia > Bacteroidales > VadinHA17 > LD21. The sequence continues at coordinate 6,215 of CAYQBZ010000163.1, read as the reverse complement.
CCGGTTACGATACACAGATCCATCCCTTTGGCTTTTTCAGCAGTAGCCATTACCGATCTTGCTCCGACAGGATCAACACAAACCGGCTTCTCTGCAAATACATGTTTTCTTGCTGCAATTGCCGCAGCCATATGATCCGGCCTGTAATAAGGAGGTGTAGCCAACAGGATGACATCCACACCGGCATCAATAACTTTCTCATATGCGTCGAAACCTACAAAACAATTTTCAGGAGGCACCTGCACTCCATGCTGCTTCATAATACTTGCATTGCAGCTGTCAATGCGGTCCTGGAATGTATCACCCAATGCGACAACCTGAAGGTTCGGACCTGCACTCAGAAACTGATTAATAGCTCCTGTTCCACGTCCACCGCATCCTATGAGGCCAGCCTTAAGTACCGGGCCGTCAGGAGCCTGATCGAGGAAAACAGGAACCTCAACAACTTTTTTCGTTTCGCGGGAACAGCTTGTAATGATAGTCGGGACAACCATCCCGGCTACTCCGACAGTAGCTGCTTTACCCAGGAAATTACGTCTTGAAATACTTGATTTTTTCATACTTAGATTAGATTTATGAGAACTGATAATTATAAAATACCGCAAGTTAGTTTTAGAATACAACCAAATGTAATTATAGCCATCCAAAAATGCAAATAATTGTCCTATTTTAATCATTTTTAACTTCTTCAATAGATCTTACTGAAATGAAACTTTCAGTCTATTCCTGACAATTGGAAACAGAATTTTGAATAATAGCTTTTTTTAGTAACTTTAGGAGCTGAAAAATACCAGGTAAACTAACCGCAAAGGCAGCAAAGCTAAGAGGGTGTTTTCACCTATGCAATTATTAAATTACAGAACACGTATGGCTAAATATACATATTGGAGAGTTATCTTATTTATTGCTTTGACAGGATTGCTTGGGAGTTGCAGCAGTAAACCCGGTGGAGAAATAGTCAACACGGGGCTTCTTCCAAAAATTGATCCTGATTATTCCGATATTACCATTCCTCCAAATATTGCCCCATTGAATTTTATGATCAGTGAAAAAGGATCAGCATACTTTGTCAGACTATCATCAGCATCTGGTAAAGAGATAAATATCCATTCAAGGACCGGGAAAATAAAAATACCACAGAAAAAATGGAAGAAGATGCTTGAGAATAACAAGGGGGAGAAACTTAATGCTGATGTTTATATCAGGGACGACCAGGGGAACTGGTCGGAATTCAGGACAATTAATAACATGATAGCCGAGGCCGCTGTCGATCCCTACATCTATTACAGGCTGTTATATCCGGGATATGAAAGCTGGTCCGAGCTGAGCATCAACAGGCGCGATCTTGAAACATATGAAGCCCAGCCGCTTATCGAAAATACAATTGTGGATGAAAATTGTGTTAATTGCCACTCATTCAATACAGGTAACGGTGATAGTTTTCTTTTTCATATGAGAGGATCGCTTGGCGGTACATACTTTTATGAAGACGGAAAATTTAATAAGGTTAATCTGAAGACAGAGGAAATGAAAAATGGAGCTGTTTATCCACGCTGGCATCCGTCGGGAAAATTTGTTGCCTTCTCATCAAATAAGATCATCCAGAGATTTCATGCTGCGGATAACAAGAAGGTTGAGGTAAGTGATCTCGAATCTTCACTTCTTCTTTACGATGTACGGACGAACGAAATAATGGACATCGACCTGGCCAACAGTGATAGGTATATGGATACCTACCCGGAATGGTCGCCCGACGGAAATTATCTCTATTTCTGCAGGGCAGATACGATCGGAGAGGATTATGATTACCAGCAGATAAAATATAACCTGTACCGTGCCCCTTTTAATGGGACGGATCGTTCTTTCGGGAACGCTGAACTCGTATTTGACGCTGCCGCTATGAACAAAAGCGTTTCCTTTCCAAGAGTATCACCGGAAGGCAGGTTCTTAATAGTAACCCTGTTCGACTACGGTTGCTTTCCAATATGGCACAAGGAAGCAGACCTTTGGTCAGTTGACCTGACAGATTTCACTGCAGCCAGGCTAGACCTGAACAGTGACTTTGCTGACAGTTACCATTCATGGTCATCTAACGGCAGATGGCTGATATTCAGCAGTAAACGGGGAGACGGACTTACAGCACGACCCTATATATCGTATATGGAAAAAGACGGTACTTCTGATAAACCATTCATTATCCCCCAGGATGATCCTGAATTTTACAGCCATTACCTCAAAACATATAATATTCCCGAATTTTCAACGGTTAAAATAGATATGAACCCCGGAGAAATACGTAAATTAGCTAAAACAGAAGCAATACCTGTGAAATGGGTTCAGGGGAATGAATGATTGCGGAGTGCGGAGTGTGGAAAGCGGAGCAAGGAAATACAATCCGAAATCTAAAATCCGCATTCCGAAATAATGGTAATTTATAACTACTTTGACCTGACAGAATAAATCATGGACCAGAACAACAAAAAGCTGACAGCTTTATATTCCTGTCTGCCATATACAATATTCTTTATTACTCTATTTATCTATTTTGCTTTTTTCATCGATTATGTATTATTCTACCAGGAAAAATCATCCCTTTTCGTTTTCACATCGGGATTTCTTACAGAGAATCTTCACCAGCCTGGAGGGCCATTAGTTTATCTTGGCAAGTTCTTTACAACATTTTTTTATAATCCGGTCTCCGGTTCCCTGGTAATATCTTCTGTCATTACACTTATCGTATTGGCAATATCAAAAATCGTTACTTACTTATCAGGGAAGAGTCTGAAGGTCCTGCCTTTTTTAATAGGAGCTGCACTCTTCTTCATGCAGACGGACTATCGATTTTCGTTAGTCAACAATCTTGGATTGTTGCTGCAGCTGGCATTTTTCTATATTTCGGTAAAATACCTGGCTTCTTTTCTTAAAGGATGGATCCCTGTTGTCCTGATTCCCCTCTGGTATTTTGTTTCAGGTGGATTCACATTACTTTTTATTATAATGCTGACTTTTTATTTCCTTTTCAGTGAAAGAAAGAAAAGCTGGATCAGGATCATTTTGATATGGTCTCTCTCTCTGGCCACTTTCTATATATCAAAAGAATTTCTTTTTTTCCAGCCGGGAAAGGTTCTGTTTCAATTTCCATACGAGGAGACAAATACAGGAGAACAGTCAATACTCTTCCTTGCAGTGGCATGTCTTCTTTCTTTACTGCCTGCTTTATCCGGAATTAAAATTGAGCTTGCGGAGAAAATTAAAACCAGTACGAAAGTGAAGGACATTAGCGGGAATCTTATCCTCTTCCTCGTTCTTATTGCCATTGCCTATAACAGGTTTGATATCAGGAATAAACACTATTTCCATGTCGAAAAATTGTTTTATGAGAATAACTTCGATGAAGTGATAAGGTACAATACTCTTAACCCTCCCACTAACCTTCTTACAATTTTCCTGAATAATATCGCTCTCTGCGAAAGGGACAGGCTTGACGATATGCTTTTCAACTATCCGCAGAGTCCCGACGGCCAGACACTGTTTCTCAAATGGGAGATGGTCGGCGAGATACTCAGGCGAGGAGGGTATTTTTACTACACGATAGGGATGCCGAATGAGGCCCACAGGTGGGCCTTTGAAAATATGGTGATGAAAGGAAATACGCCGGAAGGTATTAAAATGCTCATAAAGACTGACCTTATAAACGGGAATTATGATGTAGCCTCCAAATATATAAACATATTAAAGAGAACACTTTTCTATAACCGGGAAGCAAGATCATTTGAAAGGCTTTTATCCGGTGATGAAGCAATTGACGCAGATCCCGAACTGGGAGAAAAGAGACAGAACAGGCTTGAAACGGATTTCTTCTCAATCACCGATGATCCCTATGTAAATATAGAAAGGATACTCTCAGTAGATTCCCTTAACAAAAAAGCATACGAGTACAAGCTTGCCTTTATGCTCATCAGAAAAGACTATAAAGGGATTGAAAATGAACTTCCAAGGATCAGGTATTTTGGATTTACAAAGTTGCCGACTCATATTGAGGAAGCAGCCATAACACTTTCTGCTCTTAATAATGGAAAGATGCCTGACACCGGCAATATGAGGATAAACAGCAATTCCCTTACACGCTGGGATGAATATCTGCGGATCCTCAGCTTATACGGGAACGACCCGAAACGTGCAGAACCCGCACTTAAAAGACAATTCGGGAACACATTCTGGTACTGGGCTGTGTACAGGTAGGGGAATAGCTTTACCACTTTGGATCAACAAATTTATATCTCAAAACCCTGTCTTTTTTGACTCCAGTTGCCCACCAAAACCTATCATTGTTTCTTCTATTACCACACATTCCGGTCCATTTTTTGATTTCTCACACCCACTAACTCTGCCTGTTTCTTGTTTTTTTTGCCCCCCAATCCCCCCTGAAGGGGGGCTGATTCACGTAATGTATTCTGGATCTGCATTATAACCAAGTTGGCGTTTAAAATTACCTCTTCATTTGTGAACCGGATAACTCTTATACCAAATTTGTTTAATTCTGCAGTCCTGTTAAGATCATATTCAGTTTTCACTTGATCATTATGGCTCTCCCCATCTACTTCAATAACTAATTTATATTCATGACAATAAAAGTCAACAATGAAAATATCGACAGGATGTTGTCTTCGGAATTTAGTTTTCAATAATTCCTTGTTTTTTAGCTTTTCCCACAGGATTAATTCAGCTTTCGACATGTTCTTTCTTAGAATGGCGGCAGCTCTTAATGTTCCGGCATCTGCTCCGTAGAACATACTCTTATTATAAAAGTCTGTAGTCATTTGAAATGCAGCAACATCTCAAATATAATAAATTTTAATAAAGAAACAGAATTAGCCCCGCCCAAGCGGGGTTGGGGGGCATCAAGACAAACAGGGGGGCAAACTGGGGAGTAAAGGAGCAAAAAATCAGGCCGGTCTTTGCGGACCGGCCTGATATATTCAACTTATTAGATCTAAGGATAGGTTAGTACCCCGGATTTTGCTGTAGCTGTGGAGCTTTATTAATCTCATTGGTCCTGATTGGTACCCAGTAGCACTCATCACCCTGCCATGCCCTCTGGTCAGCAACTGCAGTGGTATCGTAGAACCATTCCATGTCACCGTTGGTATATTCCTTGACCTTCATCTCGCACACATTCTCAACCACTGAGCCGTACATCAGCCAGCGGCGGAGATCCCAGAAACGCTCACCTTCAGCGAACAGCTCGGTGAACTTCTCCTGGCGGAGATAAGTCCTGGCAGTAGCCTGGTCGGCAGTTACACGGTCAGGAAGACCTGCACGGTTCCTTACCATATTAAGGGCATCGAGTCCGTTCTGAAGCTCAGCTCCGCCAAGTTCAATACATGCCTCGGCATAGTTCAGGAGAACCTCTGCATAACGGAACTCGATGTAATAATTGGTATTATAGAAGAACTGGCCCTGTACAGCAGGATCGGTGAACTTCTTAAGATAATATCCGTTCTTTGTTCCGTTCCATGCCTCAATAAGGCCCTGCCTGGTATCGAGACCAGCTGCAACCCTGTTGCCAGTACCGGGATCATAAAAATGACCTGTCTGGATCGTATTTGTCGGGTCAATACCTGCAGCATCTGTAGGCCTTGGCCCCCAGGGTGCCCCATGATAGAGTACTGTAGCATAGAAACGAGGTTCACGGCCATAATAAGGATTCTTATAAGGATCTGCAGCCAGTTCGGCTGCAGTAGCTGTACGGAGATATTCCCCGTCGCCGTTATCCCATACAAAAGGAGTACCATCGGCCATCTCAAATTTCCTTACGGCAGGTTCTGTCGGGTCATTATTACCCCAGTTGTGGTAACCGTTAGGCCCGTACCAGATATTAACCCTGCTGTAATTTCCGCCTGTACCTGCAAGCACATATTGGGTTGCAAAGATAGTTTCCGAATTCCACTCACCATGTCCGATAAAGATCTGGAAGAAATTATCTGCATAAGCATCAATATCAGCCTGGGTCATAGGGTTCGGAGGATCAGCAGTTGTTCCTACAAGTGAAAAAGTACCGTAGGTCCCATCCATAATGTCTTTCTGTGCATCACGCGAAGCCTGTATGCGGGCTGTTTGCGAACCGCCCTGGAAACAAACCAGAGGATCGCTTGCTGTCAGAGCCAGTTTACCGTTTACAAGGTCACCCGAAGCGAAATGAAGCAACCTGGCCT
>CAYQBZ010000162.1:0-7424 GCA_964415855.1 uncultured Rikenellaceae bacterium | reverse complement strand
AATGTAGCTCCGTTGGCGGTACCAAACCAGAATTTCCCCTCCCTGGTTTCATATACTGCGTTCGGCTTTGTCTCTATACCCGGGAAACCGTTCCTCTCAGTATAGGAGAAGATCCTTTTACTTTCCGGGAAATATCTGTTTAGGCCGTTATTGGTACCAATGTAAATACTCCCGTCCTTCCCCTCGGCAAGCTGGTTAATATTATCTGAAAGCAATCCATCATCCTTGGTAACCGTTATTATCACTGAATCGTCCCTGAAGGCAAGCAATCCCTCACCTGTTCCCACCCATAATATCCCTTTACTGTCCATTACCATAGTCTTGGGAATAATGTCACCGAGAGCTGTGACAGGGACAAAATCCTCCGTCGCGGCTTCATATTTAATAAGCCCCGGCCTCCCTCCCCTGGGTTCAGTCCCGATCCACATATCTCCATTGCGATCGCAATATAAAGCAGTTATCCCGAATATGGTAATACTGTCTATAAGGGTATACCTCTGAAAATTAGCTTCGTTAATAGTGCCAACAGCAACTCCTTCAGCTGTACCAATCCATAAATTATTCTGTTTGTCTATTTCAAGGGCAGTCACCTGGTCGAGCCTGGGAAGAATTGAGTTAATATAGGGCTGGGCTTCAAAGCGCGAAGTTTTCATGTTAAACAGAATAACCCCTCCTTCGTTGGCACCTATCCATAAATTGCCATCCCTGTCTTCCCTGAAGAATTTGATGTATTCGTAAATTGAATTCCTGGCCTGGTTATAGATAACAGGCGGTTTTCCTGTTCCTGGTATGTAACGGGCAATACCGGCATTTGTGCCAAACCAGACTGACCCGGACTTATCCTGGTAAATTGCATTAACGTTAGGATCTGGCAATATTTCAGGATCACTAATTGTCTCAAATGCATCTCCCTTAAAAATCGTCAGCCCGTTATCCTGGTCGGCAATTAGGATATTCCCCTCGACATCCTCAATGATATCATATATCCTTGATGGTTTAAGTCCGTTCTCAGAATCGAACTCTCTTATTTTGTCACCTTCGAACATAGCTATTCCTCCCTCCCAGGTTCCTGCCCATATCCGTCCTTTACTGTCCTCTGTCAAACATGTCACCCAGTTGCTTGAAATACCAGCTCTTGGAAGATCAATAATTTCCATTCTGCTCTCAGCCATTATATATTTATATATCCCTCCATTATAAGTTCCGAACCATATGTTTCCCTTGCTGTCCTCCATCAGGCAAATAGTATTGAAATAGGTAGTCATGTGAGGCATCCGGTAGTTCTCAAACTTGTTTTCATCGGCATTAAAACGCCTTACACCCACATCAGCAATACAGATAAATGAGCTGTCGTGGTTTACAGTTGATCCAAAAACCTGGTCGCTCAGTCCTTCCTTCCCCATGAACTGTTTTACCTTTATTTTCTTTATGTCATTAACAGGATAATCTGCCTGAAGGGCACCCTCGGCAGTAGTCGTAAACCATATTTTATCACCTGTCTGTGCAATACTTGTTACATCTCCTGAAATAATCAACGAATCGAAAGCTGCTTCTTCAAAATTATTTCCGTCGAAACGAGAAACTCCGCCGTTCAAATGGCCAAACCAGATATATCCGAGAGAATCTTCAATCATACACTTTACACCGCCGCTGGCCAGATGGTTACGTGATGTGAAGTTCTCAAAATTTTTCCCGTCGAAACGTGAAACACCATTGGCAGTGCCAAGCCAGATATAGTCTTTTGAATCCTGCAGCAGAGTATATACCTTCTGTTCACTCAGACCCTGCTTTATGCCATAGTTGTCAAAAAAATATTTCTGTGCTTCAGATGGCAAACAAGATCCCGGTAAAAAAAGCACAAGCCAGACAAGTGCTCTTGCCTGGCGTCTAAGAAGTGTTATGACTGACATATGTTCTCTATTTTGCTATGAAGAAGAATGTCCCGTTCATGTCTTCCAGTCCCTGTATCTTCCCAAACTTGGGCTTCTGGCCGGTTTCTGTCTCGACAGCAGCTGTTACTGACCTTACTATAGTCTCAATAGGGATACAGGCATTAGTGTTGTTCATCAGAGTATTAGCAAATGTAGAGGTGAACTTTGAATTGTCTGAAGCAAGTTCAGTATTGGCAGATGTGAATACCTGTGCTGATTTTGCTCCGGCAACTAACTGGTTATCGCATGTGGGATCATCTTCCGCACCACGCATTGCTGTATAAAATCCCGGGCCCGACTCACATGCATCAGAAACAACAAGCGTATGGACCACATCGCCATAACCCTGCAAACTGGCTTTAAGCTGATTGATATTAAAATAGGTAAATTCATCATCTCTTTTTGCATCTACAGGGATCCAGTAACCAATGTCATTAATAAATTTCCCATGACCTGCATACCACACGAGTAATGATTTAACCTGGTTTTGCTTAACTAGGTCGCGGAGCTCAATATTGAAATACCTCTCCATTTCGGCCTTTGTCATATCCTGCTTGGGAATAATATTATGAATCTGGTAATTGGCAAGAGCGCGCCGGATCGTGGCTACATCCTTAATCGGACCGTCAAGACTTGCAAAAGTCTCATAGCTTGAGTTTTGAATAAACACAACCCATGTTTTTCCCATTGGATTATTTGCAGCAATTTCTGCACCCTCCCTGTTTAGCCTGTATTCAGTTTCCTGCCTGTTCCCGTAAATATCTTCGACAACTACATTAAACTTAGCAATATTGGAAACATCCAGAATTGCCGTAAATCCGGGATTCAACTGGTTTGGATCATAACTTGCTGTCCTGTTCCCAATGGTAATTGATCTAATCTTGCTTTCATCCGTGATCCTTCCCTGAATAGCTACATTTGGAGTTGGTGAATCCAGAAAAACCTGTCCGTCATCAGTAGTATATGGAGCAGTGATACTGATCTGGGGGGGATTAATCTCAGTTCTTTTAATTCCGTAGCTCAGGGTTTTCTCATTGTCGTAGTCATCTGTGGCTACTAAGTTTATCTTGCTGATGCCGGTAACATCTATATTTGACAGGAACTCATATCCTCCATCCTTTTCAACAACATTCACTGGCCCATTATTAATCAGTAAAGATTTAATCTTGCTCTTATCCTTAATGGTACCGGTTATCAGGATGGCAGGCTTATCTCCCCTTACTTCAATTGTATCTCTTGCTGGTACAGGGCTGATAACCGTTATTTCAGGAGGTACCGATTCCCTGTTAAGCTCATAAAGCCTTGCCTGAGCTTCTTTCAGCATTTTCCTGGCCCTCATGTCAAACTCAGAAAGTTCAGTGATCTTATTGTAATCCTCCATGGCTTTATCAAAGCTCATTATCTCCTCGTACGATTTGGCCCTTGCAAAATATGCATCAGGGTTATCATCTTTGAGAGCAATATATTTTGAAAAGTCATTTATAGCGTTTGTATGCTGGTTGAATTCCTGGTAGCATCGACCGCGGGCAAGATAGAATTCAGGATTATCAGGATCAATCAGTATATTCTTTGATATATCATTTATTGCATTCGGATAATCAAGATTCTTCATGTATACCTTGCTCCTCATCAGGTATGCATCGGTATTACGGTCATCATTTCTGAGAACCTCATTAACCTGGTCCATTGCTTCCCCCGGATCAACCGAAAGCATCAGATCGGCCAGCGCCAGCCTCGGTTCAACAAGCTTCTTATCTTTCGAGATGGACTTTTCAAACTCCCTCTTCGCAAAAGCATCGTTGTTTATTTTCCTGTAAATGATTCCTCTGTAGTAATAATCCATGGGAGTGTCCTTAATTATAATGGCTGTATCAGATGCTTTAAGCGCCTGTTCAAACATGTTAAGTCCGATCAGCGTGAGGACTTTTTCCGGATATACTTTTGCATTACGTTTATCTAGCCCCGACGCATGATTCAGATGCCTGATCGCTTCATCATAATTACCCATTTTGTTGCATACTGATCCAAGGTTAACAAAGATATCTGCATCCTTTGGTTCAAATACAATTGCTTTCTCATAATCGGCTTTGGCATCATTGTACTTTTTAAGCATCTCATAGGCTTTGCCACGAGACACATAATGATCGGCATCAGACGGTTCAAGTCCGATTGCTATAGTATACTGCTCAACCGCATCCTCGTACTTCAAGTTCTCCATAAATTCATCGCCAGCCTTGCTATACCTTTTTGCATTCTGCCCGTAACTCAATACAGAAAAAAGGGTTACCATTATTGCCAATAAAAATAAACTCTTCTTCATAACCGTTCGACTTTATTACAATAATCAATTTTCAAATTTAGTAATATTTAATATAATAATCAATTGCCATCTATCCTAACAACCAGAATTCAAATATGTTTCAAGGCAGCTCATGCTAAAATATGATTTCGATAATCTCCTCCCTGACAACCGGGGTGCCTTTACACCTTCTTTAAAAAAACTCTTCCCTGTAAAAATCCTGGCTTCATCCCAGAATCCTGTCGAAATAAAATGTTCAAGGACCATTGCTCCTCCTTCAATCAGTAATGACTGTATCCCGGAATGGAACAGGTATTCAGTAACCTGTTTAGCAGATTGTTCATTTTTATTTAACTTAACCGCTATAGCTTCTCCTTTTGGAAGATCATCATCACAGCTAAAAACAAAAAGCCTGCCATTTGCATTTACAGCAGCCGGTTTGAGGTAAAAAGAACCTGAACCGGAAAGTACTATTTTCAAAGGATCCGGCCCGGTCCATTCCCTTACATTCAGCTTTGGATCATCTGCTCTTATTGTACCGGCACCTACCAGAATTGCCTGTTCAGAAGCTCTCCACCTGTGCACCAGAACACGTTCAGCTTTCCCACTTATCCAGTTTGGTTCAGTATTATGAGTGTCAGTCCTTTTAATATCCATAAATCCATCGGCACTTTGAGCCCACTTAAGGATTATATAGGGCCTGTCTTTCTCGTGAAAGGTAAAGAACCTCCTGTTGATAATTCGGCATTCTTCCTCAGCCACGCCGGCAATTACCTCGCAACCCGCGTTCACCAGTCTTTTTATGCCTTTTCCGGAGACTTTTTTGCTTGTATCTCCAGTACCTATTACAACCCTTGGAATTGAATTTCTGATTATTAAATCTGCGCAGGGAGGTGTTTTCCCGGTATGGGAACATGGCTCAAGATTTACATAAAGTGTCGAATGTCTGAGCTTTTCCTTGGCCCTGACAGAATTAATTGCATTAACCTCGGCATGTGGTTCACCTGCTTTCAGATGGTAGCCCTCACCCACAACATTCCCATCACATACAATTACTGATCCGACCAGGGGATTAGGATAAGTCAGTCCTTCAGCTTTGGAAGCCAGTTCGAGACATCTTTGCATGAATTTAATATCCTCAGGACGGGTTGTTATCATTGAATGTATTAATTTTGACTTATGAGTGTTAATATACAAACATTTAGGGATATCAGAATTTATATTGCAAAGGAACTGGAGAAATTATACCAGGAACCTGAAATAATTGCCATTACAAATATCATTATTAAGACTGTATACGGTACCTCAAAGTTGCATGAGCTATATTCGGATGATAGAGAATTAACTGATGCACAGAATGAAAGAATAATCAGTATCTGCAGGGAACTGACCACAGGCAGGCCAATCCAGTATATCCTCGGTGAGACCACTTTCTACGATTGTATTATCAGGGTAAACGGAGCAACTCTAATTCCCCGTCAGGAGACTGAGGAGCTGGTCGATCTGGTCATTAGGGAGAACAGGGATCGCCATGTTAAAATTATTGACATAGGCACCGGCTCAGGGTGTATTGCTGTAGCACTTGCAGCAAACCTCAGTGCATCTGAGGTTACTGCAATTGAAATATCGGCCGAAGCAATTGCAACGGCAAGGGAAAACGCTCTTCTTAACAATGTATCTGTTACATTTTTACAAGGTGATATTTTAAGTTCGGAGCTAAGTCTGTCAGGGAAGTATGACATTATTGTCAGTAATCCACCGTATGTCAGAGACTCTGAAAAAATACTGATGACCGGAAACGTACTCGGTTTTGAACCTCATCCGGCCCTTTTCGTGGATGATAGTGATCCGCTTATCTACTACAGGGAAATACTCAGGCTGGGTGACAAAGTGCTTGCAAAAAACGGTCTTGTCTATTTTGAGATTAATGAAGCAATGGGCGGTGAGATGCTTAAGCTGCTTGGTGCTTGGGGCTATAAGGCTGTTGAAATAGTCAAAGACTTAAACGGTAAGAACAGGATAGCCAAAGGCAGAAAAGATGGGTAACGATAACCGGTATATGATTGCTCTAAATAAAGCCATGGCAAGTTGTTCACGGCGGGAACACTGCAGTCAGGATATCAGGAACAGGCTGCTTATGTGGGGTGTCAGCAACAGTGATGCTGATAAGATAATCAGGACCCTGGTGAAGGATAACTTTATAAACGATTCACGTTTTGCACTCGCATTTGTTAAAGACAGATTCAAGTATAACAAGTGGGGCAGGGTAAAGATTGCAGCTCATCTTAAAATGAAGGGTATAGCTTCGGATATTATAAATCCTGCCCTTAATTCCATCGATAATGACGAGTATATATCTCTTCTTAAAGATATTCTTAAGGTGCGCAGAAAATCTGTTAAAGCTAAAAATCAGTATGATCTGAGAGCCAAATTATTGCGATACGGTCAATCAAAAGGTTTTGAAGGCTCCATTCTCTATGACATACTGAATGAGACGGTAGAATGAAAATCCAAAAGACCAATGATATTCATTGATTTGAATCCCTTTCAGAAGGCAGGTGGCATTATCCCGGAAAATATATTTAGAACAAATGGCCAGAAAGCTATAACAAAGATACTCACCGATCCAACAGAATCCATAATAATCAGCTGTTTACGGGTGTCAGCGAAACGGATGTAACTTATTGAAAATACTACTCTCATAATAAGTTGTGCCAGGAAGAAAAGAAACACCCTCATTCCATAAACATTCCATTCATAGGCCTCACTGAATTTCCCTCTCACTATCAGCGAAAAGCTGTGTGATAATCCGCATGATATGCAGGGTTGCCCTGTAAGCTTTTCATGAATACAGGCAACAGGATAATTATCCTTTTGAGGTGAAAAAATGCCGGAATAGGCAAATATCATAAGCAGTATCCCGGCAAAAATTAAGTTGATAATTAAATAGGGCTCATCTCTGAGCCCCGTTCTCAAAACTGATTCTGAATTACTCCTCTTTCTGAATAGTGTCATTCTGCTCGGTTTTTCCCCCTTCCAGCTCCTCCAGAGTCTTTTCCTGTTCTTTTTTGTTGGCATTGGTGGTAATTTCCACCTTTTCACCATTACTTTCAACCTTTATCGAAATATTTGCATCTTCAAGATCCTTCATTACATTCTCATGAACATCATTGATAATATTCTGAATATCTCCC
>CAYQBZ010000161.1:0-7446 GCA_964415855.1 uncultured Rikenellaceae bacterium | reverse complement strand
TCACCGTCATTTACCGGGAACACATTGATTTTATTAAGCTCAACCTGGTGTTCTATAACTTTCCTCGCACCTGCAATAAAAGTATAGTAGAGACGACGGCCATCCATTTCATTAAGCGGTACAGGAGCAACTAATGTCATAAACTCTTAGCTTAAAATGTTTTGCAAAGGTAATGAATAGATTGGATCATTAAAAACTTATGCTCAATATTCTGATAAACAGCTCCAGGCTGGATTTGAAATTATCTGTAACCACATGAGGGAAATGGAATAATATCTGCATGAAAAATTCCTTCCAGATAAGCTTATATATATAAGACGCAAAACAGATGCTTCAATAATGAAGGTTAATTCTAAATTACTGTTATTCTTAAAACAATTTAAAAAAAATTATTATCTTATTCAGGTTTAAAATTAATAAACATTATGAGCAGCAGAAAGACGTTTTCAAAATGGATCTATATGATTCCGGTTTTTGCAGGATTTATAATACTTACAGCGTTTACATTAAAGTTACTGGTGCCGCAGGAGGATCTCAAAGCCAAATATTCCTTCAAGGATTTTGAATCGGCCAGGAAGTGTAAGACATGCCATCCTTTTTTATATGAGCAATGGTCACAGGCTATGATGTCTCAGGCTTATACGCATGACTGGGATGAGATTGAGTATTTTGACCTGGCAGTGGCTCATGCAAAGGCAAATCCGGAGCTGAAGGATGCTGTTGACGGTTGCAACGGATGTCACACTCCTCTTGCTTTTATGAGCGGGCCCTTTCCGCCGCCTAGACCTTCGGAGAATAGTATGGCCAATGAATCAGTATCGTGCGAGGTCTGCCATCTTGTGCAATCCTCGCAAGCCGATCCCCCACATAACTATAGCTATGTAATTAAACCTGGGATCACAAAATACAGCGGACGAACCCCCGGGATTGAATCACCGGCTCATAAGATTGTGCAGAATGATTTTTTCAGAACAACGGAGTTTTGCGGGAATTGCCATAATGAGCAGAATCCTGCAGGAGTATGGGTAAAAAGCACACAGCTGGAATGGAAGGCAGGACCTTATGCAGAGGAGGGGGTAAGATGCCAGGATTGCCATATGCCCAAGGCTGAGTTCCGGTATGCATTAATGGGGATAAAGCATGATGATGCCCGTCTTCACCTTTTCCATGGAGCACACGATCCCGGTAAGGTAAGAGGTACTATTGAATTGAGGATACAACCTGATATACGGGAAGCTGAGCCCGGGGAACCAATTGTATTTACAGTAGCTCTTTTTAATCAGAAAACCGGACATAAATTTCCTACCGGTTCTGTGGAGGACAGGATAGCCTGGCTACAGGTAGAGGCAACGGATGCAAAGGGGACTGTGTATCACATTGATGTCGACAAGAAAGGTTTCGAGGGTGAGGAATATACAATTTCAGGAGACTACCTGGCCTACCAGGACATGGGAGTACCGCTGGGCATAGCCGATTTCAAAGGAGTACAGCGCGATGGGATACCAGCAGGGAACAGGATCTTCAGGATGCCTTATTTCGATAAGGAGGGAAGGATGACCATCATGCAGTGGAACACCGCCAGCCTTGGAGTTGATTACCGCATAGGACCACGGGAGGCAAAAATTGAGACATTCACCTTTAATCTCCCTTTCACTGTGGCACCAGGCGAGATGACGGTAAGAGCAGTTTTGAATTACCAGCTTCTTGTCAAGCCCGTAGCCGATTTTCTTAAGGTACCTGAAGAAGAATCAGAAATAGTGATGGTTAATGAACATTCTACCAGAGTGACCATTCTGCCGTGATATTAATAATTATGAATAACCTGAAAAAACCCCGATATGAAAAGAAATATCATTTATCCGTTCATTTTTGTGTTACTGCTTCTGATCTTTGTACAGGAGAGAAACTCAAGTGCTATTCCCGCCTTTGCCCGTAAATACCAGATAAGCTGCCAGGTGTGCCATGCCCCTGCCATACCTCGCCTGAAAGCATTTGGTGAAGAATTTGCCAGCAACGGATTCAGGATGACGGAATATGAATCACCAAGGTACTACATCCCTGCCGGAGACGACAGGCTTTCTCTCTTCAGAGAATTGCCTGTTGCGATAAGGATGGACGGTTTTGCATCATATAATTTTGATAAATCAGGCCAGGCTGATTTTGCATCTCCCTATATCCTGAAATTGCTTTCAGGGGGTGAACTATCAGATAAGGTATCCTACTATTTTTATTTCCTGATGAACGAAGGAGGTTCTATCGTGGGAGTTGAAGATGCTTTCCTTATGTATCACGACCTTTTTAACACAGGAGTCAATTTCTATATCGGCCAGTTCCAGGCTTCCGATCCGCTCTTCAAAGGTGAATTGAGATACACAATGGAGGGATATCAAATATATGAGGTCACTCCCGGGAACTCTAATGCAAACCTGAAATACGAACGAGGAATAGTACTCGAAAAACCATTTTCAACAGGGACAACTTTGACTGCTGAAATTGTTAATGGATGCGGTATTGATAAAGATGTTTTTGATACCGATAAGAACAAAAACGTATTACTGAGGTTATCACAGGAGCTTGGAGAAAATATGAGCATAGGATTGTTCACCTATACCGGAAAAGAAAACCTGAGTGATACAACCTCTCTTTTCACAAATAAGATAATGATGATTGGTCCGGATGTCAAGCTTAACTTTGGAGACAAATTTATTCTGGGCCTTCAATATGTTAAGAGGACCGACTCGGATGTCTTTAACTGGTCGGATGAGATGGGTTATAAGGAGGTCAGTACCCAGGGGGGCTTTGCGGAAATAATCTATTCTCCAAAGGGAGACATGAGCAACTGGTACCTGACCGGCCTGGTGAACTGGGTTGATTCTGACATTGATGAGCTCGATTACAGTTCTGCAACACTGCATGCCGGTTACCTGCTAAGGCGAAATCTGAGGCTTGTTTCCGAGTATACATACCAGTTTTCAGGTGCCTCGTACAGCAGGGTGAATGTGGGATTTGTTTCAGCTTTCTGATGTCATAATAGTCAGAATAAGGGGAAGAAATAAATAAAGCCAAAATAAAATTGAAAATTGTATAATAGCTTTATAATTTAGTATCGGGTGCTTTATCAATTTTTCTGTCAGGCAATGCTCCGCAATTAATTGTCTCGAAGTCTGATACGTCTTTCAGGAAAAAGGAAGGGACACCTTCTGCATGAGGTGCCCTGACGTTGATAAGAGTGATGCCTGCTACATCTTCAAGGATAAAAGGTGGCCGGAGGTCTATATTTTCCAGCTTCAGTTCTATATTCGTGAGCGTTACGTTCCTGGCATGGCGAATAAAGAAGCCATATGCGGGGATCTTAATGAACTCCTGCGGATCGGGATAAGCATTCTCTTTCTCGGCGACGATGAGTGCTGCCTGTTCTTCGGTAGCACCACCCCGGACTAAGATTGTAATGTTGTCCATTTTGATATCTTCGATTTCATAACCCGGTATGCCCATAAGCAGGGACGCATAATCGGGATTAGCGCTGTAAGCAACAACATTACTAATATTAACTCTTCTCAGTATTCCTGCCGTGACTCCTTCCGGTCCTCTCATTCGTGAGCCCAGCCTGAGGAAGAATGGAGATCCCATACAATCGCGCATTGTAACATTTGTTACACTTATATCTTCCAGGGTTCCTCCATCGACAGTCTCAAGGGCAAGTCCCCGGCAAAACTCGAAGGTACAGTTGGAAATAGTAATATTCCTGAATCCCCCGTTGGATTCGGTTCCGAATTTTATCCTTCCTGTCACAACACCTCTGTCGGGTACTCTTCCTGCATTTTCGCGTTTATATGTTCCATCGAGGAAGGTACCGATATCAAAACCGCTTACCGAGCAGTTTGTTATGGTGACATCCTCTGTCAGACGTGCAAATCCGAGAGCATATGAGCTTTTAAGTACTATTGCATCATCAAAGGGAGAGTTCACGCTGCAATTGGAGATATGCACATGACGGCAGCAGTCAACATCAAAACCATCGCGGTTGGTATCTATTTTCACATTATCAAGGGTCATGTTATCGACACCTGTTGCCAGCAGGCAGAAATGTCCTCCGGTAAGTATGGATATATCTTTTATTATAACATTCCGGCAAAATTTAAGGGCGATAGCTTTATTTGCTATGCCTTCCCTTGTATTTCCGGAACGAGTAAGACCTTTTCCTTCAATTCTACCATGACCTACTATTGCAATATCATGCAGATTCTCTCCCCAGATCAGGCTGTTATGCCAATGGCTGTGGCCGAAATCCTGGTACTTATCAAACGAGTTTGGCTCGGGTGCATCATAACCACCTTTTCCCTGTGATGGATCAGCTGCTATAAGTATTGCCCCGTTATCGAGGAAAAGAGTGATATTGTTTCTGAGATGAACAGAGAAGCTAAGGTATTGACCTGCAGGAAAATATATTGTACCTCCGCCTGCTGAGGAGGCAGCGTCAATAGCTTTGTTAATTGCATCTGTATCGATTGTTGCACTATCACCTCTTGCCCCGTACTGCCTTACATTGTAAAACAATTGCATGACTGATCCTGTTTCCTGTTCCTCGTCATTTTCACGGATTTCTGCAGGAGTTTTATTTTGTGTTTTTCTTACTGATCTCTGACTGGAGCCAGGATACGTTACAGAGAAGAAAAATAATATCAGGGCAAAGGATTTTAATATTGTTTTCATTCAGATTTTCATTATTTTGCTGATTACAAAAGACTTATCTGGCAGGAGTATTAAGTTTATACCATGATACAAGTTAGAAAAAAAAGTCGGCAGAAAAAATTATCCGGTATTAATCTCCTCTGATGACCTGAGCTCCCGGCGGAATTTGTACCAGAGATATAACGAGGAGAGTAAATAGGAGACATTGAGAGAGAGACAAACACCCGGCAGTTGATATTTATTTATCAGGAGAGGCAATAATATGATAGTGGATACCAATCCGATGATGGACTTATCCCTGACTATTTTTAATTTACCGGTACCTGCAAAATAATGTCCGTAAAGGTTTGAAACAGCAATGGCCATTATGCCCGGAGTGAGATATATTATTAACCTCCTGACATCTGTAAATTCTTCTCCAAAAATGAACTGGTAAACAGATGTTGGAATGAATACTGATATAACGATAATAATAAGGCTGATCAGGAAACTCTGTCTTACGAAAGCCTTTGTCTCATTCATATTTTTAAGCTGGTCATCTGAATTGATGACATTTGAGAAATGGATAACTGACATGCTACGGCTGATTATCCAGACAGCTTCTGTTATTGAAACAGCAATAGAAAAAATACCAAGCAGTGACAGACCAAGTAACCTGGCAATAAAATAGTATGACAAGCGATAATTAAGGAACTGTAAGAAATAATTGAATTCATTCTTAAGACCATATGAAGAAATTTCCTTAATTCCTTTAAAAGACAAGGCAGGTACCTTGAATGGTTGTTTTATAAGAAGTACTGATACTGCAATTATAAGAGTTGTTCCTGCCCCGATATAATACGCCCTGAAATAGACGTCGATAGTTGTTTTGTTAAATACGAAAAACAGAATTATGAGGAATATTAAGATAATCAAAGGATTCAGGACTGTCAGGATATTGTAATTCCTGATACTGTTTTTCCCCAGCCAGTATAACGAAACAGCTGTAATAATAGACATTAGCAGGGAAATTATAAAGAGGAAGAGGAAATACCGGAATCCAAATATTATTGAAAATATTAAAGTTCCGGTGAATGATATTACAAGGGCTCCGGCAAGTGATAAAGTTAACAGGAAGTCCCGTGGCTGCCCGGGGGCATGGTAAGCAACCGTGCTTCCACAGAAGACATTACTGAAAATTGATATGATTGAAATATTGGCTAATACCAGGGCGATCTCACCCCGTCCGGCACTTCCCCATACATGGGTTGAAAATACCATCATGGAGAAATTGATGAGCAGGATAACAAACTTGGATATTATAGTAAATGAAGTATTCTTCGATAACATATCAGGTAGAAGTAACAAATTCCAAAAACCGGGATTCAATGATCTGCCAGTTAAATTTTGTCTCAGCAATATTGAGTGCATTTTTGCAATGTTCGTAATAGAGTCCAGGGTCATTTATATATGTGAGAAGAGACAAGACTACCTGGTCTGTATTAAGCGGGTCCACAGGAAATCCGAACCTGGCCATTTCCAGCTCTTTACGGATTGATTTCAGGTCGGTGAAGATGACGGGTCTTCCAAATGCCGCGTAATAAAACAGCTTAACCGGCAAACTGTTCTGGCTTTCAAAACTGGCTGATCTCAGATCCACGAAAATATCAGTCTTTCTGATCAGTTCCAGAAAGGCATCAAATTCCTGTCGTTCATATCTTAACATTGCGATATTACTGTTAAGGTCAGAGAATAGTTTTTCACATTGTTCCCTGTCCTTTTCCGTTTCGTACCATCCGATAATTTTTAGTTCAATATTTATATCATTCCGTAATTCGCTGAGCCTGTTAATAGCCTTAAAGAAGTTTCCGTATCCTTTTTCCATGCTTATTTTTCCCGAATAGCAGAGTCTTAGCTTACCATCTCGCAGTTCCGGATCACAGTGATCAATATATTTTAAATGAGGATAGGATGAGACGAATGCGTGAGGTTTGCCCGGGAACAGCCACCTGTATGGTCTGCTTTTGTACCATTCACCAAAGATAAATGCATCTGCAGAACCAGAAACCCAGATGTTAAATACCAGTAGTTTCATGAATGATAACCAGCGGATTGGTATCTTTTGATCACCAAGGTTTTTCCCTGAAGGGTACCACTCTGTTATGTCATATATGATTTTTACATGGCCGGGTATTCTTTTCTTATACTTTTTGGCCGCAAGTACTGTAAGTGGTTCAGAGCAGATGATCACCACCGGTTCAAAATCTGCCAGTCTCTCTTTAAAACAATTGATTTTATGCCTTTTGGAAAGGTCATCTCCTGAAAAACAGTTAAATCGGATACCCCTGGACGAATCAGTAATGTTTACCTTACTGCTCACAATTTCGACAATGTTGTGACTCTCTGACAAAGATCTGGCCATATGATAATAAATCCTGTCATCGAATGGCAAGTGGCCCGATGTGAGCATAGAAATATTCACTCTTTCCTTCTCTTTATTAAAAATGGACAGGTTGTTCTACCTGTTCAATAACCTGTCAGGGACTTTGTTATTCACGATAAAGGACAGGATAAGCTTACGCATAGTTATAATTTGAAATTTACAATTGTATCATACACTCTTTCCCTTGTTTCTGAGACTGAGGGATTAAGTTCCTCTGTTGTGAAACAGCCATTCTTGATGTCTATTCTCTCATATACCATAAGGTAAAGGTTAAATATGATCTGCAGGCTCAGCTGGTACCTCGGTTCCAGCAATGGCGATATCTTCTCTAT
>CAYQBZ010000160.1:0-7481 GCA_964415855.1 uncultured Rikenellaceae bacterium | reverse complement strand
TTCAGGTATTTTTCTGAACTTCTCCACGACCTCACGGAAGCTTCCCGGATGATCAAGAAAAATGCCGATGTATGCACAGGTCTTAAATCCTACCATAACCGGATCGACTTTAAATTCAGATCCCCTTATCACACCTATCCGTATAAGTCTCTGAACACGCTGGTGTATTGCTGCTCCCGATACACCGCAATCCCTTGCTACCTCCAGGTAAGGGATCCTTGCATTCTTTGTGATGATGTCGAGGATCTTCTTGTCGAGACTATCAATTTGTAAACTATCTGACATTTTTTGACTGATTTATTAAAAGAAAGATACAATATAAAATTAAATCCTTACAAATTTAAAGCAATAAAGGAATATAATTATCATGTTAAGGATATTGTTTTTTATATTACAGCAATAAATATTGAACGGCAGTGATCCAGCCGGTACTCAGCCATTCCTGTTAACATATCCTGTAATATCCTTAATATCTGTAAAACCTTTCCTGACGAGGAACTCTTCTATCCCGGCCAGTATCTTAATTGATGCCTGAGGATCGATAAATGAGGCAGTTCCAACCTGGACAGCACTTGCTCCTGCCATGAAAAATTCCAGGGCATCGGCGGCTGTCATAATTCCGCCCATGCCAATCACAGGGATGGTAACTGCCCTGGCAACCTGCCAGACCATTCTGAGTGCCACAGGCTTAATGGCAGGGCCCGACAAGCCTCCTGTGATAGTTGCCAGTGAAGGTCTCATATTTTCAACATCAACCGACATGCCCAGCAATGTATTTATCAGCGAAATTGAATCAGCTCCCTCCTCTTCTGTCACACGGGCAAAAGCAGCTATATCAGTTACGTTCGGTGAAAGCTTCACAATTAATATCTTTGAACTGGCTTTTCTCACGGCCCGTGTCACTTCACGTGCCGAATTAAGGTTAGTTCCGAAAGCCATCCCTCCCATCCTGACATTTGGACAGGAGATGTTGAGTTCAATAGCCGGTATCCTGTCCAGTTTGTCTATCCTTTCGGCAAGTTGAACGTAGTCCTCAACAAAACTCCCGTTAATATTTACAATAATATTGGTATCATAGTCTGCGATACGCGGATAAATGAATTTCTCAAAATAGTCTATTCCTTTGTTCTGCAACCCGACTGAATTAAGCATTCCCGAAGGTGTTTCAGCCATCCTTGGATATGGATTTCCCTCACGCGGCTCCATGGTAGCTCCCTTAACCACTATTCCTCCAAGTTGTGAAACATCCATAAAATCTTCAAATTCAGGACCATAGCCAAAAGTCCCTGAGGCAGTCAAAACAGGATTCTTAAAATACAAATTACCGATAGAAAATCCCAGATTCACCATATTAATTGAGATATATTGAAGACAGGTCCGTCAATGCAGCTGCATAAGTTACCGCCGTTAGTCTTAACTATACAACACAGGCAGGCTCCGATACCGCATCCCATAAGGTTTTCAAGCGATACTTCGCAGTTGATGGCATTTGTGTTGCAATAAGCTGCAACTGCTCTCATCATTGGTTCCGGGCCACAGCAACAGATCCTGTCATATTTTTTCTCTGCAAGAACTGAATGGCCGGTTACAAATCCCTTTTCGCCCCGTGAACCATCTTCAGTGGTAAGAAAGACATTACCAATTTCAAGATACTCCTCAAGCTCGATGATCCTATCGTGGTTCCTGAATCCCAGAAGCAGGTCAGGTTCATAACCATTGGCTTTTAAATATTTTCCAAGAAACAACAACGGTGCAACTCCGCAGCCACCACCAACAAGAAGTATCTTCTCACCGGTTTCAGGCATGACAAAGGAGTTTCCGAGAGGATATATGATATTGAGTAAATCACCGGTTTGTAACCTCGACAAAGCTTCTGTTCCTTTTCCGGCTATCTGAATTAGCAGCCTTATGCTATTATTCCTGTAATCAACATCATGTATAGAGAAAGGCCGGCGCAGAAAAGTCTCAGGGCTGCCATCAACCTTTACCTGTACAAACTGCCCGGGCTTCAATTCCGGCAGTTTATCACGGCCGGACAGCTTTAAAATAAATATGTCACTGGTCAGGCGCCTGTTTCCTGTTATTCTAAAGTCCTCTATGCGCTTAGCCATCTGAAAGGATTTAGCGCAAAGATAATTTTAATGACCGATACGCGAAATTAAATCAGGTGATAATTTGTACAAAAATATTATTTAAGGTTATTTCATTTATTACCCGGAAAATACTCCTCAAAGCTGTTATCATCAAAGAACCATACTATTCTTTCAACACCCGGACTTCCGGGCTTTGCAGCGGGCTTCCCGGCTCTGACAGATTCTTCCTTCGCATCCATCCTTTCCTCTGATTTAAGAGTACCAAGCTCAGCCTGAGAGTACTTAGGACCCGGCTTTTCACCTTCTGAAGTGTCACTGTCAAACAGCGTCTGCATCCCTGCTTCCTTATACATAGCTCCCTTACCGAATAACAACCCGTCTGTTGAAAGAAATTCATATTTCTCAAGCATTCGTAGCACAAAATCCAGACTTGGATTATTCCTTCCCGACAGTATATGAGAAATACTGGAAGGCTGAACCCCTATCTCTTCAGCCATCTGAGCAGAGGATTTATTCTCTGCTGTAAGAAACTCCCTTATCCTCTCATTCATATCTGTAATTTTACATATTACAAATGTAACCATTATATGATTTACACATGTAACTATTAATGATTACATATGTAATGATTTATGTTTCATGCCATAGTAGGTATATTAATTGGTCTCTTATTTAATTGGGTACTAGTTATTTACAAATGTATTTATGTAAAGTGTTGCTATAGTTTAGATAGATATTCCAATGGTATACAGCATATTATACATAAAATCTAAACGAAATCAGGCTAATATCCTTATTTTAAGCAGTATTACATAACTTATTGGATCAGATAATCATATTTTATATCTGATTATCATTAGTTTATGTAATGTGTTTTCAGGTTACCGATTAAATGATCGATGTAAATTTCAGATATGTTGATTAGATTACATTTGTATACTTTTATAGTTGTAATGCTTGGTTACAAATGTAATTTTGTGGTATCTCTGTTTTTTTCTGAGCTTAGTTCGCTTGAGTTACCTGGTACGGATTTACAGGATACATTTTATGTGAAAGAATCGTATATCCGGGCACTATCCCTCCTTCCCCTTCGAATATTAAATTCCGGGAGGATTTGCAATAAATCAAAAAAATATCCGATTTGAATGGATATATCAGCTATAATATATTTCTTTAGATGTAAATTAGTTTATTATGAAGGGAAGATTAAAGTTGTCACTGCCTTTGCATTATCAGATACTTATAGCGCTTGTAGCAGGTGGATTATTCGGATATTTCTTTAGCGATCAGGTCATATATACTAACTGGGCAGGTGAGGTATTTCTCCGGGCTCTTAATATGATTATAGTACCGCTAATATTGTGCTCCATCACAACAGGTGTTGCAAGTGTTGGTTCAGGGGGAAGCCTGGGAAGGCTTGGGTTCAAGACTCTCGGATTTTATATTCTGTCCTCGCTGGTTGCAATATTCACGGGACTGATACTAGTTTCGCTGATTAAGCCCGGTGTGGGCGCTGATCTTGGATTCAAGGTGCCCGTAGAGGATGTATCGGCAATCTCCGATAGTTTTGGAACCACCCTGATTAAGATTGTGCCGACCAATATATTTGATGCACTAATGAGGGGCCAGATGCTGTCTATCATATTTTTTGCCATTCTTTTTGGTTTTTTCCTCACCAGGGTAAGTGAGAGGTCCCGCACACTGGTGACAGATGTATTCAACGGCGCCCTCGAGGTAATTATGAAGATCACACTTTTCATTATAAAATTTACTGCAATAGGGATATTCAGCATAACGGCAAAGGTTATTGCACAGCAGGTTAATATGGGCAATGATATCTCAGAGGTGATCAGCAGGCTTGGACTGTATGTTGTCACCGTATTATCAAGTCTTATGATACACGCATTCATTACCTTACCCCTTCTTACAAAGATACTTGGGCGTGTCAACCCTTTCAGACATTTCAGGAATATGGCAACCCCTCTCCTGACCGCATTTTCAACATCGTCCTCCAATGCGACCCTCCCCCTCACAATGGAGGCAGTTGAAGATAACGACGGAGTATCGAATAAAATAGCCAGTTTCACACTTCCACTGGGTGCAACAATTAATATGGACGGGACGGCATTATATGAATGTGTAGCGGTAATGTTTATTGCACAGGCTTATGGAATAGAACTGTCATTTGCCCAACAGCTTATTGTTGTATTTACCGCGCTTCTCGCAGCTATAGGAGCTGCAGGCATTCCCATGGCAGGACTGGTAATGATGGTGGTTGTCCTTAAAGCTGTAGGATTGCCAATGGAGGGAATAGGCCTTATTCTGGCTGTTGACAGGATACTCGATATGTTCAGGACTTCAGTAAATGTATACGGAGATACCTGCTGCGCAGTGATTATTGCCCGGTCAGAGGGCGAGGAACTAAAGGTCTGATCCTGATTGCGGATTGCGGCTTGCGGAATGTGGATTGCGGATTTACTTCACATAACTAGTTACAGGAACCTGAACAACCCGAATGGTCATCGTGACTCCCGCATGAAGAACAGGAATTGCTTACTCCGGCAATCTCTTCCGGGGTTGCTTCCCTTACATCAACAATTTTACCGGAGAAGAACAGATCGACACCAGCCATCGGATGGTTGAAATCCATTCTTACATGAGTATCTGAAATTTCATTTATTATCCCGTTTATAGGGTTTCCTTCTGTATCCATCATCGGTACTTCGTTCCCTACCCTGCATATCTGCTCGTCTACCTTACCGTCTGTCTGGAATACGGAAATAGGAACATCTACAATCATATCTTCCCGTTTTTCACCATATGCCATATCAGGCTTCATGGTAAAGCTGAAATCGTCTCCCTTGCTTAAGGAATTGATATTTGATTCAAAAGATGGCATTAGTCTTCCGAGGCCATATACGAAATTAAGAGGTCTGTATTCATCAATAGTTTCAATTATTTTGCCGTCCTGGTTATTCTCCCTCAACTGGTAGATAAGGGAAACCATCCTGTTCTTTTCAATTTTCATAGAATTCAATTTAAATTTTACCGGTGAGCTGCAAAGATAATCAAAAAAGGGCTGATGGCAAGTCAGAAATTGAAGCTGACGCGTATTTCAGGATTACCGTAAATCTCGTAACCGGAATCGTTCAGTGCCCACAAACCCATTATATTAAGCGAAGACCGCCTGCCCAGCTGCTGACTTATCCCTGCACCGGCAAGTACGGTATTAATATTAAACCTGCCGGACAAATAAGGATTTTGCCAGAATGATGACTCCAGGCTTAACCACTCATCTTCAAGGTGCAGAAATATTGAGGTATGGATCCCAAGCGGCAGAAATGAATTTATATCCCGGAAGACCACAAACTGAACATAACCTTTTGCTCCGTATATGTTTGTCCGGTCGAATGTATCCTTATAGAACCTGTAATCGGGTCCGGCAGCTACGGCAATCCGTGGCAGCACCCATAATCCGACAACCGGAGAAACCTGTATGTCAGTTATTGTCCCGAACTGCAGTCCAAAATTCCCACCGAAGAACATCCTTTCCCGGAGAGGAGGTGGTTCTTCTTTTTTACTTTGAGCTAAACTAACTGATAATGAGCCAAATAATATGATCAATAGAATAAATAACTTCTTTGAGAACCTTTTCATGAAGGGATAGCGGTTTTTGTGGAACATATTATCTAATATCTGATTTTTAGCCTTATAATTTTACATACAAACGAAAACAACTCTTCATAAATTATTCAGATCTCCTCTTTTTACATACTGATACGGGAAGAAATGCCAGGCAGAACTCAGGTCTCTATTTTTTCATAAGACGCCACTATTCCCTTTATAAGTGAGGAGCTGAATCCGTTATGCTCCATCTCATTTAAGCCCACAATGGTACATCCTTTAGGGGTGGTCACCTTATCAATCTCATTTTCCGGATGTTCATTTCTTTCAATCAACAGCTGAGCTGCTCCTATCACAGTCTGGTTCACTATTAAGCTGGCGGTCTTTGCATCAAAACCTATCTGTATCCCTCCCTGGATCATTGCCCTTATAAACCTCAGCACATATGCAATACCACAGGCCCCAAGAATAGTAGCTGACTGCATCAGCTCCTCGTCTATAGTCATTGTTGTCCCAATTGCGCCAAAGACCTGCTTTACGGCTTCCTCTACCGCTGCACCGGCACCGTTATGACATATGCATGATACTGATTTACCGACACTTGAGGATATATTGGGCATTGCCCTGAATATCGGGACCTGAATTTTGACAAGATCCTGTATCTGGCTGATGGTAATGCCCGCAGTAATTGATACAAGGATATGTTTTGAGATATCAAGATGGTCCCTGATCTCTTCGATCACATTCACAAAATTGTAGGGTTTAACTGCAATGAATACGATCCTGGAATCCTTAACTGCTTTAATGTTATCATTTGTTACCCTGATCCCGGAATCTTTCAGGTAAGATAACTGATCTATATTGCGCCTTGTTACCGTAATATTCCCTAAAGGGATGTTCTTGTCTTTCAATAATCCCTGAACAAGAGATATTCCAATATTTCCGCATCCTATTACTGATAATCTGTACTTATCCACTGATTCATTATTTAATAAGACATATTAAAACAAACCGACGCAAATATAACACATTTACTTAACACAAGTTCAGCAGGGCCGGTGATCAGCTCAGAAGCAGTATCCGAAAACGAGCTGACACATAGGGTCCTTTCCTTCATGGCTTCTGAAAGTATGTTCACATTACCTTGAATTATAATTTACCACAAAGTACACAAAGGCTTTCTCCAGGACTCACTAAGTACTTTTTCACCAGCCCCGTATTTCATATTGCACCGCAGCACGGTTTTATTGAAAGTCTTACAGGATTATTGGTCGAATCTGACTCAAAAAACTGTCCTGCAGGTGCCCTGAAAAGAGTATTAGTTTTATCTTAGTGGAATTAAAATTCTGCTACCCGGTAATTCAGCCAAACAGGAATGAATATAATTGTCAACGGCGGTACAAGGGGAATTGGGAAAGAAGTAGTTATCTTTCTTGCAAGGGATAATAACAACAGTATCCTGGTGACCGGCAGGAATGAGAAGGAGCTGTCACTTCTCGACAAATTATCTGAAAATATACATGTCCACCGCTTTGATCTTTCGGATTTTGAAACTCATGCCGATTCTTTGCAAGATGCTATATTAAAAAATTTCAGGAAGGTTGATATCCTTATCAATATGGCAGGTCTCCTCATAAAGGAAGATTTTATGGCCACTGCCGGTGATGATGCCCGAAAGATGATGGAAACCAACTTTTTCGGACCAGCTTTTGTGATCAGGATGGTGAAACCCATGATGCTTCCCGGATCTCATATTGTAAATAT
>CAYQBZ010000159.1:3823-7485 GCA_964415855.1 uncultured Rikenellaceae bacterium | reverse complement strand
TCGGTACAAGAAGCCTTCATCCTAGAAGAAATAACAGGCCCCGATCATTGCCCTGTAGGTATTGTTCTTTAGCGGTGAACTTGATTTACGTTCCTGAGCCAACGGTCATATGAAATATCCCTGTATTTTCGGTTTCATACTGCTTTTTGCCGTCAGCCCCGTAACTGCCAGGCAGATCAGTATAGGTGGCATTCCTGCCCGTATTGAGATCAGGTCATCAGGAAATTCCAGCATCCGTATAACTGTTAAACCTTCTGACTTTGCTGAAGGTCTACACAGGATCAGATGGTACCCGGACCTTATACGATGACGACGGATCCAGCCAGAAATATCTTGAGGAAGAGCCGAACGTGATCAATATACTATGGGATGATAAAAGTAAGATACTGAAGATGAATTGCATTTCTGCAAGCAGGTACAGGTCAGAAACCGGTTCAAGGATTTTCAGGGTGCAACTCCTTCCGGGTAACGAATCAAAAATCCTTGAATTTACAGGTAAGCCTGTTAAAGTAAGATTCTGAATATAGATTCGTTTGTCAGGCTACTTTTCTCCAGCCGTGCTATTGATCCCTGTTCTTTTTAATGTCTTTGTAATAGTTCTTTATCATTTTACCG
Source organism: uncultured Rikenellaceae bacterium (assembly GCA_964415855.1). Lineage (GTDB taxonomy): Bacteria > Bacteroidota > Bacteroidia > Bacteroidales > VadinHA17 > LD21. The sequence continues at coordinate 6,870 of CAYQBZ010000159.1, read as the reverse complement.
AATACCTTATCCTTTTGTCTTTTTTCTGCCACTGTAGCATTAAATCTTTCCTGCTCCCTTTGTATCTTCCTGTAATTGTTATAAGAATCCCTGTCAATCCTCCCACTTTTCAATGCATCAATTACCGCACAACCGCTTTCATTAATATGTCTGCAATCGGGATATTTACAATTTGAAGAAATTTCTAATATCTCCTGGAAAGTTGTCTTAATTCCTTCAGCATTATCCGTCATTCCCAGTTCTCTCATTCCCGGTGTATCTATTATTATACCTCCGTTTTCAAGAACAAACAGTTCACGATGATCTGATATATGTCTTCCTTTATTGGTACTCTCACTTATTTGTCCGGTTCTTAGTATATCCTTTTTTAACAGGTTATTAATCAGTGTGGATTTCCCGACCCCGGATGATCCAACCACACAATAGGTCTTTGCTTTTTGAATAAAATCCAGGATCTGTTCCAGTCCTGTTAAAGTGATGTTGCTAAGCAAGATATATTTTACTTTTTTATCTCTCCTGTCAAGGAGGTTTATCGCATCCCCGATTTCTTCAGCAGTTGACAGGTCCGTCTTACTTATTACCAGGACCGGCTCAATGTCAGCAGCATAACAAACAGCCAGGTACCTTTCCAGCCTGTTGATGTTGAAATTGTTATTTATTGCCTGTACAACAAAAGCAACATCTATATTGGCTGAGATAATTTGTGTCTCTCCAAATTTGCCGACCGCTTGTCTTGCCAGTACAGATTTCCTTGGCAGAACCTTATGAATAATGGCCTGGTCAGAATCATATATTTTCATAAGCACCCAGTCCCCGACTGCAGGAAAATCAGTTCTTGAACTGACAGAGTACCTCAGATTTCCGGTAACTTCTCCATCATACTCATTTTCTCCATCTGAGATTACATATCTCTCACGGTTCTCCCGCGTGATCCTCCCGATTGAGAATTCTGAAAGATCCTCACCAGATAAATGTTCCGAAAGCTCTTTAGTCAGTCCAAGGTCATAGAGATCCATAAAGTTCTGAGTTTTTTGGTATCAGGAATAATGACCTGACATATCTTTACAAAATTCAATTGCTTCCATTTTCCGATTTCCTGAATTCCGGAGGAGTATTGCCTGAGAGCTTCTTAACTGCATCATACAAAGCAACTGATCTGCGTATATTCTTCTGCATTTATTTAATAATGAAGGTCAGACAGCAGCTGATTCATAATGCTTCATAACTCCCGGCAGCAATGTGAAAATTATGATCAGCAATCCGTTAAATATTATCACAGGCTGGATCCAGAAATACCCTGCCAGAATAAGCTGAACAGTTATCCAGATAATCGCTGTGATACCTGTATATAACGAATAAGCCCAGGCCCAGTTCCTGTTCCTGTAAATATTAAATTTATTTGTCCGGACCCGGTTTTTTATCCTGGCTAATCCCGAGAGAGTGAGCAGGGGCAATATACCAAGGAAAATTAAAAGCAGCAAACCGGGAATCAAATAATCCTTAAATGGAGAATGGTCAAGCCAGCCACTTTGCATCCCCAGCAAAGATCCATCAGGTTTTATAACCAGTAATAATCCTCCTGCCGATCCATTCACCCCGAGAAAAAAATGAAGGAAAAAAAGAAAATAGATGGGAAATCGATGTCGTCTTTGTGGCATAGGTTTATACTTTTCAGGTATCAAAAATATTGAAAAACAATTGATAATTATGTTTTAAATTTACATTATTGAGAGAATATTTTGCACCGTGGGACACTCTGATTATATTCGCTGAATTCCGCTTCCGGATAATATTTATTTTAAATATTGCAATTATGTCACTGCTTTATTCTCAAATAACCATAAAGGATATTTCATTCAGAAACAGGATAGTGATTTCCCCGATGTGCCAGTATTCTGCTGAAGATGGATTCGCGAACGACTGGCACCTTGTGCACCTGGGAAGCAGGGCAGTAGGTGGTGCATCACTGGTAATACAGGAAGCAACAGCAGTTTCCCCTGAGGGACGGATTACTCCCGGCGATTTGGGCCTCTACAACGACGACCATATAGAAATGCTGAAAAGAATTACCTCATTTATTCATAAGCAAGGTGCTGTTGCAGGCATTCAGCTTGCTCATGCAGGAAGGAAAGGCAGCTGTGCCAGACCCTGGGATGGTGGAAGACAGATCGGAGAAAAAAATGGCGGCTGGACTACAGTCTCATCATCAGAAATTGGTTTTAACACAGAGGATGATCTTCCGGAAGCCCTTGATCAGGATGGAATAAAAAGAATTATTGATGATTTCAGACTTGCAGCATTACGTGTCATTGAAGCAGGCTACCAAGTTTTGGAGATACATTCGGCGCATGGTTATCTTATTCACCAGTTCCTCTCACCGCTGTGCAACCACAGGACTGATAACTACGGGGGAAGTTTCGAAAACAGGATCCGTCTTCTCCTGGATATTGTGAAAGCAGTTAAAGGGGTATGGCCTCAGAATCTTCCATTGTTTGTGCGCATATCCGCAACGGACTGGAAAACAGGTGGATGGGATACAGGAGAGGCAGTTAAACTATCTTCTGTTCTGAAAATGAACGGTGTCGACCTTATAGATTGTTCATCGGGAGGGATGGTGCCTGATGCAAAAATTCCTTTTGGCCCTGGATACCAGGTTGCTTTTGCAAAACGCATAAAGAAAGAAACTGGTATCTTAACCGGAGCCGTAGGATTGATAACCGAAGCTCAGCAGTCTGAAGAAATACTTCAGAAAGGACAGGCAGACCTGGTGTTGCTTGCCAGGGAATCGCTCAGAAATCCCTATTTTGCATTACGTGCCGGCTCATTGACAGGTGACGATATTGCCTGGCCGGTTCAATACCTGAGGGCAAAATTATAGGCAGATACTATTGCTTGTCTTTCCGGTCCGCCTGGCCAAGGGAGACCAGGCCTCCAATGGCACCGAGATTCATGGAATCCAAAGCTGAACTGGGGACTATGACCATTGAACCTTTCTCTTTCAGACCTTCAAATAACATATTCATCCCACGCAGGTGCAAGGCAATAGG
>CAYQBZ010000159.1:2759-3813 GCA_964415855.1 uncultured Rikenellaceae bacterium | reverse complement strand
TATCGTGATATTGAAGACTGGCCTGTGCAAATTTTTCAGCTATCTCGGTTTCTGCCGTACCTAAAATCACTCTTGCCTTTCTTTCCCTTTCAGCCTGGGCCTGCTTACTCATTGCATCAGCCAGTGCGGGAGGAATTATTATATCCCTTATACCTACCGTCTGACAGGTTATTCCCCATGAATTGGTATTTGCATCAAGTGTTTTCTGCAGATCCTCAGCTATCTTCTCTCTTTCCTGAAGGAGGTCCGCAAGTTCATGCTTACCGATAATGTCCCTCAGATCAGTCTGGGCTATAAAGGATATTGCCTTTTCATATTCCTGCACTTCAAGCGCTGCTTTTTCAACATCCCAGACTGTCCAGTATACTACAGCATCGACATTTACGGGCACAGTGTCCTTTGTCAGAGTCTGTTCTGCCTTGAACTCGGTAACCCGTACACGCTGGTCGATATAAGCGCTGAGCTGGTCGATGACAGGAATAATAAGAAACAATCCGGGACCTTTCAACCCTTTGAATTTGCCCATTCGCAGAACAATTGCCTTTTCCCACTGGTCAGCAATCTGTATTGAACATCCGATAAGGATGGAAATAATAACCGAGAGAATCAGAACCGGTATTCCGATAACACTTAGCAAGTACAATCCTGCAGAAATAGCAAGCAGGACCATCAAAACTGTTATAGAAACAGAATTTGAAAAGCTGTTGGATACAGTAATTGTTTTCATCTTATTTGTGTTTTTGTAATTCAATTATTATTTCTTCAGTTGAGAATCCATAGCTGAAGGCGATGGTTGTAAATTCATTACATATACTTTGTAATTTTTTGTTCCTCTCCTTTTCAGGAATTATTATCTCGGATTTACCAATGAAAGTTCCGGTGCCCTGCTGTGAATCCAGGATATTCTGGATCTCAAGCTCTTTATACGCTTTTGATACAGTGTTCAGGTTTATCTTAAGTTCAACAGCCAGACTTCTTACTGTCGGTAACTGTTCTCCTGCTTTTAAATTTCCTGAAGCTATCCCGAACTTGATCTGGTCAATTATCTGCCGGT
>CAYQBZ010000159.1:0-2749 GCA_964415855.1 uncultured Rikenellaceae bacterium | reverse complement strand
CATAGTTATATATTATTATTGTATTATATATATATTACAATATTACTACAATTTTTTTATTAAACAAAATTTTTTCTTAGTTTATTTCAGGCAGCACTTTTTAGTATCATTCCAATACAAGTACCCAATCATTCCCAGATGATACTTCTCCAGGCGGATCAAAAGTTTTTATGCCCTTGACAGTATAAATTCCTATATCAGAAACTACTCCATTTCGAGGATTATACCATGAGGCTTTAATCCTGGTCAGAGGCAACTTATCCAGGTCAATATCCATCGTTCTGCCATTGCAGGTATAAATGAAAGAATAATTTTTACCCCTTGTGGCTGCAAGATAATCGTACCTGTCACCCTGCTTATCTGCTATTATTTCCTGTGCAGGAACCCTTTCAAAATAAGGTTTCGATAACATCAGTTGCTTCAGGTACCTCATCTGTGATGCCCCGGGATCGTCCAAAGCCACTTCCCAGGTCTCCTTAACACCATATGCGGCACCACGATCGCCTTCTTTATGAAATTGCATTATGGCATTGTTACCGTAAGTAAATCCGCAACAACCAGCAAAAACTGACCAGTAAGCATATCTCCGGACATCAGAATCAGTCCAGTATGGCTGCGTCGGATCGTGAAGTCCCTGCGGAATACCTTCATATGAGGGTTCTCCGTCAAGCGTCGGCTTTACCGGATTTAAGTTATAATCTCTAACTGCATATTTCCAGTTGTCCTCGCCATAAAAAAGTCCGAGTGTATCCTGATCGTACCTGCGATGTCCCGACTGGAACATATTAAAATCAAGCCATGGCTCCGTATGAAACCATAAGGATGATTGTGTCCTGCCGAAAGGGTGGAAGGTGATGAGTTGCCGCGGACTTATCTGCCTTATAATTGATCCTATCGAATTCCATATGGCGGTTGAATCACTTCCATTTATATCGCCACCATTTACCCATATTACATTTGTCTTGTCCTTATATCTTTCAGCCAGCCATGCTGCATATTTACCAGCCTGCTCCCTTGTTACATAACCGTTCCTGACGTTTGAACCCCATACCGGCACGATGGCCATATATATACCTTTTTGCCCGGCCAGATCTATTATGTAATCAACATGATCCCAATAATCGTACCGGGCAGGATCATCCGGTGAATTTCCCGGTGTGGTTAAGGGACGACCAGCATCGCAGTCAACCAGGGCAGAATCTCCGTAAATATTTATTGGTTTCTTAACATTCTGCAGCACCATAACCTGTACTACATTAAATCCTTTTTGATGCCGGTCCTCAAGATATTCTTCAGCTTCTTCCCGGGTCAGTTTTGTAAAGAGCAGCCACCCGGTATCCCCAAGCCAGAAAAACGGATCACCGGTTTCCGTAACAAGAAATCTTCTGTTCTCAGATATTTTAAGTTCCTGGCACAGCTCAGAATTTGTACCGGTATTACAGGAAATGCCCAACAAATAAAATGTAAAATAAACAGGAAGTATCTTGTGCACTGGCATGTGGAATTAATTCTCTGTTCTGAGTTTTAAATTTTACATAATATTAATCAAATTTACTTCAAATGAATACTGGTTCCGTTAAAAGTATTTTGTAACCGGATATTTTATTCATCTTTCAGGCACTCAACCGGATTGTTGTCAGCTCTCTGAAAGTATTTATCTGACCAGTCACTACCCCATCCAAATGCCCTGGAGGCTGTTTCACTGTCATAGCTGAATTCATTTATTAGGTAAAGTACAATAGTAAAACAGACTGCCAGGCTGAAAGCAAATACTAAAATATTTACAGATGATGTAATTTTGTTCTTTAAAAGGTTCCTGAAGATTAGTCTTAGGTCCGTAAGAAACATGGGATTTAATTCAAGAATAATAATAGATAATCACAAAGCATATACCATTTCTTTATTTTACTAAATATCATGTAATTAACAAATCTGAGTTATAATAAATGACAAATATTTTTACATATTTACGTAATATAATTTTACACTTTTTTTATTATCCTCCTATTACTTTTTTTTTGCCGTATGCCAACTTAATTTCCTTCAAGTTCTGTCAGTATTTTCTGAATTTCGCTGATATCAGGATCAATGAAACAGGAACCATATCTGTGTAGTAAAGAAGGTGACTATTAATCCAAGTGCCATTGGTAAAAATGTTGAGATCAGAGTCCACCTGGCACTCTTGGTTTCTTTATAAATAGTCATGATTGTAGTTGAACATGGGTTATGTAATAAGCTGAACAACATTAAGTTAATAGCTGTCAGTAAAGTCCATCCCCCGGCATGTAATATATTTGCCGTACCGGCAATAGAGTCCGATTCGAACATGACTCCCGAACCGGCTCCTACTCCACTGATCTTTATACTAAGAACTGTCAGCATTAAGATGGTTGGGATCACAATTTCATTCGCCGGTATGGCAATTATATAAGCTAATAGGATAACACCATTCAACCCGAAGATTAAAGCGAACGGATTTGACCACCGGATGAAATGTTCAGCAATGCTCAATTCACCAACATGAATATTTGCCACAAGCCAAATTACAATTCCGGCAGGAACAGCAAACACAACTGCACGCCATAGTACTATTATTGTCCTGTCGATTAATGAGGTATATAAAGTCTGTAAAATACGCGGAGGTCTGTAGGGGGGTAATTCCAGGCTAAATGAGGAGGCTTCCCCTTTCAGGACGGATTTGCTTAATCCCCAGGATACCACCAAACTAAAAAATATACCCAGCAAGGCT
>CAYQBZ010000158.1:0-7507 GCA_964415855.1 uncultured Rikenellaceae bacterium | reverse complement strand
TAATACCAGGGAAATAGACACACTTAACTGGAATCCGGATGCCCTGCAAATTTCGCTGAAATACCTCCACAAGAGTGCCCTTGACCTTAGTAAGGTGCTGCTTGATCCTCCGGGACAAAAGATGTCACAGGTACATAAAGATATCCTGCTTACCCCTGAGGATATAATAATGATAAAGGGCTATATGGATCAGCTGGTTGATATTGGTCTTGCTCCTGAAAAACCGGTTATTACGAATCTTTTATTGTTCATTATTGCAACGATGCTTTTCCTTTTTTCAGTTGTCGATCTTATAATCCTTAAAAAGCTGAATAAGAAATGGATCCATTATATTATACTCTTTTTCACGACTCTTTTTATTACCTGGACACTTGTTACAGAAGCGATAGCGCTGGGCCGGTCCAAAGGATACACACCACGTCAGCCAATAAAATTTTCCCATGCCGTACACGCAGGGCAGAATGGTACAGATTGTATCTATTGTCATAGTACTGCCGAATACAGCAAGGCTGCCGGTATCCCGCCGGAAAATGTATGTATGAACTGCCATATCCTGGTACGTAACGGGACACGTTCGGGAGTTACAGAGATCGCCAGGCTGTTAAATGCATACGATAATAATGTCCCGGTTGAATGGGTCAAGGTATATAATCTTCCTGATCATGTATTCTTCAGTCATGCACAGCATGTTAGCGCCGGAGGAGTTAAGTGTCAGGAATGTCATGGAAATGTCGAAGAGATGAATGTAATAACCCAGGTGCCCGACCTTTCGATGGGATGGTGTATTAATTGTCACAGGAACAGGAAGGTCAACATTCAGAATAATTTTTATTCCGATTACAGGGATCTGGCAGATAAGCTGAAACGGGGTGATATCGACAGTGTTACTGTTGACATGCTCGGAGGCATTGAATGTATGAAATGCCATTATTAAAATAAGTGTAGTGAAAAGCGCCGATATGAAAAGAAACCTGAAATATCCGGGGGAAAAGAATGATCTGTCTGCAGCTTATGAGGGGAAGGACGAAGAATCCCTGACTGAACTTTTGCCCGGAATGTTTGAAGATGATTTTGTACATAAAAATACCTCAAGGCGGGATTTTTTGAAAGTTCTCGGCTTCAGCTTTGCCTCAGCAGCTATCCTGGAAGGTTGCAGAAGACCCGTGCAGAAAGCTTTGCCATATGTTGTACAACCACCTGAAATTACTCCGGGTAAATCGTTATATTATGCAAGCAGTTTTTATGACGGGCACGAATATTGCTCCATTCTGGTCAAAACACGGGATGGAAGGCCTGTGAAAATAGAAGGAAACTCACTTTCCGCTTTTAACAGGGAAGGCACAACGGCACGTGTCCAGGCCTCAGTATTAAGTCTTTATGATGATGCCCGTTTAAAAAATCCGGCGATAAATAACAAGCCGGTACAATGGGACACCGCCGACAGGGAGATCACTGCCGGGCTGGCAAGGATCAATGAAAAGTCAGGCAACATTGTACTTCTTACATCAAGCATTATTTCCCCCTCAACAATTAAGCTGATAAGTGAATTCGGAGCAGGATTCAGGAATTTTAAATGGGTACAATATGATGCCGTATCCTGTTCTGCCATCCTGGAAGCCAATATGATAAGCTTCGGGAAGGCTGCAATACCGGATTATAACTTCAGGGCCGCCAGTCTGGTAGTCTCTGTTAATGCTGATTTTCTGGGAACCTGGATAGCTCCTGTCCATTTTATTCCGGGGTACGTATCAGGAAGGAAACTTAATAACGGGGAGAAGGATATGCTGAAGCATATTCATTTCGAATCGGGAATGAGCCTGACAGGAGCCAATGCAGATATCAGGAAGAGAATTAAGCCATCCGAGGAGAGTATCCTGCTTATTGACCTCTATAACAAGTTAGCTGAGAGAACGGGAGCTGCTTTGTTGCCTGGGAAGACTTTCAGGGAGGATCTCTCGGAGCTGGCTGACAGCCTGCTTGCGTTGAGGGGAAGATCAATTGTGATGTGCGGAACAAATAATGTTGATATCCAGCTTATTGTAAATGGAATTAATAATATGTTATCGAATTATCCGGAACGCATTGATTTAAAAAACAACATAAGAACAGCTGCAGGTATCGACAGCGAGATGTCATCTCTTGTTAATGACCTGGCTGACGGAAAAGTCGGGGCCCTGCTGATGTACAATATCAATCCGGTATATGATTATCCTTCTTCAGGTGATTTTTTGAAGGGCATTGAAAATACGGAACTTACGGTTAATATGTCAGTTAACCTGAACGATACTGTCGGGAAATGCAAATATGAATGTCCCGTTAACCATTATCTGGAATCGTGGGATGATGCAGAGATTATTCAGGGGCAGCTAAGTTTACAGCAGCCATGTATTAACCCGGTATTTAATACACGTTCGTTCCAGGATTCTTTGCTTGTTTGGTCAGGAGGCATTGCCGTTTACCATGATTATTTATTCGCCTGCTGGGAAAAGTCATACTTCCCCCTTTCAGAAATTTCCGATCCGAAGACTTTCTGGAATAAATCACTTGGCGACGGTGTGTTCACCTATGATGTTCCAGACAGTAAACCATTGCAGTTCAGGGCAGATAAGTTAGCTGAAGCGGTGAGATCTCAGGATGAGGTACCGGAAGGGAAGTATGAGGTAGTTATAAGTGAGAGTGTTGCATTGGGAACAGGAATGCATGCCAACAATCCCTGGCTGATGGAGCTCCCTGATCCCGTATCCCGTCAGAGCTGGGAAAATGTGGCAGCCTTTTCAGTTGGCGATGCAAAAAAGCTTGGCATTCTGATGGGGGATCTGATAAAACTCACTGACGGATTGATCCTGCCTGCATTTATTCAGCCCGGCCAGGCGGATGGTACTATATCGGTTGCGCTGGGCTATGGCCACAAAAGCGCCGGACCGGTTTGCAGGGATATCGGGGTAAACATATATCCATGGGTAAGGGTGAGCGGAGGTAATCGTACATACAGCTTCGTAGTTGCTTCCCCGGAGAACACCCTTGAAAAGAGTCAGCTGGCACTGAGCCAGGAGCATTACTTAATGGAAGGCAGACCTATTGTAAGAGAAACAGAATTAAGTAGATACAGGGATGATCCGTCTTCGGGGAATGAATTTCACAAGGAATTTGAAGATGAGCATAAAACACTTTATCCCGATGTGCATTATGACGGTTTCCACTGGGGGATGTCAATAGACCTGAATTCATGCGTGGGTTGCAATTCATGTGTCATTGCCTGCCAGGCAGAGAACAATATTCCCGTAGTCGGGAAGGAAGAGGTTACAAAAAGGAGGATAATGCACTGGATAAAGATAGATCGCTATTATTCGGAATCACCTGATGATCCTAAAGTATATTTCCAGCCGCTGGCCTGTCAGCATTGCGATAACGCACCATGCGAAAATGTATGCCCGGTCTCGGCAACCAACCACAGCAGCGAAGGGCTGAACCAGATGGCTTATAACCGCTGCGTCGGAACAAAATACTGCATAAATAACTGTCCGTACAAAGTGAGACGATTTAACTGGTACCGCTATACAAACAACAAAGAGTTCGATTTTAATGCAGCATCTGATCTCGGTAAAATGGTGCTGAACCCTGATGTGACAGTCAGGGAGAGAGGTGTTGTGGAGAAATGTTCCTTTTGTGTCCAGAGGATACAGGAGAAGAAACTACAGGCTAAGCTGGAGAACAGGACACTGAAGGATGACGAAATAAAGACAGCCTGCATGCAGGCCTGCCCGTCGGAGGCTATCGTGTTTGGTAACCTGAATGACAGTAACAGCAGGGTGGCAAAATTATTTAAAGATCCGAGGAGATATAATCTTCTGGAAGAGTTGCATACTCTTCCTTCAGTAGGGTATCTCACTAAGGTTCGTAATGATGATAAGTCCAATACGTAAAAACAGGAAGGGAACCGATGTATAACAGGAATATCAGAGGTCCGCTCGTCGAAGGAAACAAGACTCTTGGCCAGATCACAAAGGATGTTATGGTCCCGATGGATGTTCGTCCCGGATTGTGGTGGTTCATTGCTTTAATGATTTCGTCGGCAGCCGCTCTTTTTGGAGCATATTCCATATATATAACTGTTTATAAGGGCATTGGCACATGGGGTGTAAATAATTCCGTTGGCTGGGGCTGGGCCATTGTCAATTTTGTGTGGTGGATAGGTATCGGACACGCAGGTACTGCTTTTTCTATTTTTCTCCTGATACTCCGGCAAAAATGGAGGACATCCATTAACAGGGCAGCTGAAGCCATGACAGTTTTTGCGGTACTCTCAGCGGCACTTTTCCCTGCCTTGCATATGGGAAGGATCTGGAATGCTTTCTTCATTTTCCCCTACCCGAATACTCGCGGACCTTTATGGGTGAATTTCAACTCACCCCTGTTCTGGGACTTTACTGCAATAACTGCATACCTGCTTATATCCGTATCGTTCTGGTACCTTGGGATGTTACCTGACCTGGCTACTATCCGGGACAGGGCAGCTTCAAAAATAAGAAAAGCTCTTTACGGATTCTTCAGCCTGGGCTGGACAGGTTCAAGCCGGCACTGGATAAGATATGAGTCGCTGAGCTTCATTCTTGGGGGTATTGCTGCAGTACTTGTTGTTTCCGTCCATTCAATTGTCTCTACCGACTTTGCCGTTGGAATTGAAACAGGATGGCATAGCACAATCTTCCCGCCGTTTTTTGTTGTGGGAGCGATATTTTCAGGTTTCGCAATGGTTATGACTCTTATGGTCCTTATAAGGAAAATTTACAGTCTTACCGATTACATCACCGATAATCACATGGATGCCATAGCCAGGATACTTATTTTCATTTCACTGATAATGGGTACTGCCTACCTGACAGAGGTATTTATTGCTTGGTACTCCGGTAATGAATACGAGATGTTTACTTTTTTCAGGAACAGGATAACAGGTGATTATGCTTTACAGTTCTGGGGCATGATCGTCCTGAACGCTTTTGTTCCCCAGCTATTCTGGTTCAAAAAATTCCGGAGAAACTGGGTATGGCTGCTTCTGATATCGCTGTCCATAAACGTGGGTATGTGGCTTGAAAGGTTTAATATAGTTATTACATCGTTAAGCAAGGATTACCTGCCATCCAACTGGGTTTCATATACTCCCACAGTTATCGATATAGGTGTCTTTGCAGGAACAGTGGGACTATTTGGTGTTGGTGTATTGCTGTTCATGCGCTATATTCCAATGATGGCAATAAGTGAGCTGAAGAGCGTGGCCAATATTGGGAATAAAATAGAGGATTAAAAGGAAAGGACTATGGTCAGGACTTTTAAAATAGGGATTTTTGAAGACGAGGAGAAGTTTCTATCGTCTGTCAGATCGTTGAAGGAAAATAATTTCCCGATCCATGATGTGTTTACTCCGTATCCTGTTCACGAGGTATTCCATTTACTTAAACGAAAGTCCAGACTGCCAACAGCAGCATATTTCTTTGGACTTTTTGGGATTATTGCTACCCTTGCATTCCTGTATTTTACATCTGTGATCGACTGGCCGATAGTATATGGAGGGAAACCTTTCAACTCTTTCCCCTCATTTATTGTGGTCACTATTATACTTACCATTTTTACTGTTACAATAGCGAGCCTTGCCCTCTTTTCTGCACGATCCAAGCTCTTCCCTGGTCGCGACAATACAATATTTGATGACAGGGCTACGGATAATAAGTTTGTAATAGTTATAGAGACAGATGATATGGATGCTGCCTTATCCGGCAGGGCTGCCAGCATGATGAAGATGGAAGGTGCAGTTGAGGTTGTTGATAAAGAATATGATAATGTTAATTCATGAAAAATAGACGTATGTCCGGAAATAATATTTACAGAACATTCTTCCTGTTACTTCTTACGGTGCTGACCTTAAGCTGCAACAGGAGCAGGAATAATCCGGGCTGGGATTATTTCCCGGATATGTTCTATTCAACGGCATATGAGACGTATTCAAAAAATCCGAACTTCAGTGACAGCACCACTATGAGAGTTCCTCCCCAAGGAACGGTGCCCAGGGATTTCACGCCTTTCGGGTATACTATCGACCCGGAATCAAGGCTCAGGGCGGGAAAAGAGCTGGTGAATCCGTTTGTAGCCGGTAATGAAAATCTGACAAGGGGCAAGGTGGTTTATTCCACATTTTGCCTGGGCTGCCATGGGAACAGCGGAAGCGGTGACGGGAAGTTGTTTACCAGTGGATTATACCCGCTTAAACCACGATCACTGGTATCAGAAGAGGCTGTTAACCTCAGGGATGGTGAGATATATCATTCTGTAACACTGGGTTTTGGAGGGATGGGTGCACATGGTTCCCAGATAAGACCGGATGACAGGTGGAAACTGGTGCTTTACATCAGGAAACTACAGGAAGAATCAAGATCAATAAAAGATAAATAACGAAAGGGGAACAAACAGATGAAGGAACAGATTAGTGTTTCCAGGAACTTCAGAATAGCTGCCCTGATTTTAATATTAATCGGTGTGGTCACATTCGTTGTTGGCTTCGTTTCCGACCCTAAGAGGACCTGGGCCAGCTATCTGGTGGTTAACTATTACTTTCTTTCACTGGCAATCGGAGGAGCTTTCTTTCTGGTTATACAGAGCATCTCCCAGTCGGGTTGGTCATCAGCATTTAAGAGAGTGTCCGAAGCAATGATGTCGTACCTGCCTTATGCTGCAATTTTATTTATTCTGATCTTCTTCGGAATAAAGGATCTCTACCACTGGTCCCACAGTGATATTGTTACTGCGGATCCTGTTATCCAGCACAAATCTGCCTATTTAAATGTTCCGTTCTTCATTATAAGGACGGTAATATACTTTGTCCTGTGGATCGTTTTTATTCGCAAATTAAGAAGTATATCCGTGAGCGAAGACAACCTGGAATCATCCGATATTAAGGGTATTCTCAGCTTGTTTGGGAAAAGCGAACTCTATTCAAAGATTTTTATTTTCATTCTTGCAATCACTTTTTCATTTTCAGCATTTGACTGGATAATGTCCATAGATGTTCACTGGTACAGTACTGTTTTTGCCCTGAAAAATCTCGTTGCCGCCTTCCTGCACGGTATCTCCGTTATGGCCCTGATTATATTTATTCTTCATAGAATGGATTATTTCCCGTTCCTGAATAAATTCCATCTTCACGATTTTTCGAGGTATATATTCATGCTGTCGATTGTCTGGGGCTATTTCTGGTTTGCCCAGTTCATGATCATATGGTATGGCAATATCCCTGAAGAAACAGCTTATTACTACGTTCGCTGGCAGGAAGGATGGAAAGTGCTTTTCTTCCTTGAGATCGGAATTAACTGGGCAATACCTTTCATGGTTCTTCTCCCTGTTAAAGCAAGCAGGAATATGACAGTGATAACAGCTGTGATAATATTTCTTATAATAGGGCAGTATATTGACCTTTTTGTACAGGTCATTCCGGGTACTACCGGAATTTTAAGGTACG
>CAYQBZ010000157.1:0-7544 GCA_964415855.1 uncultured Rikenellaceae bacterium | reverse complement strand
CATATCAGGGAAGGCAAGAGACATATGAATTACTCAGCCTTTACAAATCTTCCGGTTGCAAATCAGGTTCGCAGGCTGGAGGAAACCATTGAGCAGGTCGACAATAAAAACATGCCTCTTGCATCATATACATACCTGGGGATGCATCGGGGAGCAGATCTGACTGATGATCAGAGAAGTACCCTGATTAAATGGGCCAGGGAACAGATTGATATGATAAAAGCCACCTATCCTGCCGATAGCCTGGTAATGAGGAGGAGACAGAGAGCCCGGCCAATGGACTGATGAGGAAGTCTTGTGTTTTGCTCAGTATGAAGCACATTCCCCAAACAATATACGTCCCTTATAATTTTATGGCAGAATAAACACTATCGGTAAAACCGTGTAACATATAGAGTACCGGACAATGCTTCCTGGAATTCCGGGAATATGAGGGCGGTAAATATACTGTTACATCCCGGTCAGCAGGGTCGTTGATCAGGTTGCCTTCAAGAGCCTGGCTGTGTTTTTTCAGATTATTCCTGGCTTGCATAATCCGCTGAATCATATAATATGTCTATTTTTATATATCAATACAATTGTTCATGAGCATCATAAATACCTTAAAGGAAAGTGTTGGAAAGCAGATACCTGCTGTAAAATGGCTGTCGGAGTATTCCGTCAGCCTGTTAAGCAGGGATGTTGTATCGGGTCTGACATTGGCAGCCTATGCCATACCTGTTTCACTGGCTTACGCAACACTTGCCGGATTGCCGCCGCAGTACGGCATATATGGATATTTGATCGGGGGGATATTTTATGCAATGTTCGGTACGGGCAAACAACTGGCAGTAGGACCGACTTCTGCCATATCAATGCTGATCGGGATAACACTGGCCGATCTGTCAGGTGGAGATATCCAGCGCTGGATAGACCTTGCATCGCTGTCGGCATTAATATTTTCCGGGATGAGTATCCTGGCTTATCTTATCCGTCTCAGCAGTTTAATAAATTTCATAAGTGAAACTGTGCTGGTCGGATTTAAGGCCGGAGCAGCTATTACCATAGCATTGTCACAGTTGCCAAAACTATTTGGAGTTCCGGGAGGGGGAGAGTCTTTCTTAAGCAGACTTACAACATTGTTCAGCCAGTTACCTGAAACCAATATTTATGTTTTGGTATTTGGAATAGTTGCAATTGTTTTGCTTGTCGCAGGAGACAGGCTGTTTCCCGGCAAGCCGGTTGCAATTGTTATTGTTGCGCTATCTGTTATTGTTATCACATTCACTTCGCTGGGCCCGATGAATTTCAAAACCGTAGGATTTATGCCTGGCGGTCTGCCAAAGCTTCATATACCGGTTTTACATATGGAGGACATGCCGCACATCATACCGCTTGCTTTTGCATGTTTTCTTTTAGCTTATATCGAGACTGTATCTGCTGCAAAGGCTCTTGCCCAGAAAAACGGGTATGAAATTGATGCACGACAGGAACTGCTTGCACTGGGAGTGGTCAATCTTGCCACTGCTCTTGGCCACGGGTATCCTGCCAGCGGTGGTTTGTCACAATCTGTGGTAAATGAGAAAGCCGGAGCCAGGACACCTTTTTCACTTGTAGTTGCATCGTTCGCAATTGCTCTTTGTCTGATGTTTCTTACGGGGCTGCTCAGAAACCTTCCTATGGTAATACTGGCGGCCATTGTACTTGTTGCCATTAAAGGGCTGGTGGATATTAAGGAAATGAAGCGGATATTCAGGGTTAACCGTTTCGATTTCACTATAGCAATGATTGCCCTTGTAAGTGTGATCATGTTCGGAATACTGCAGGGGGTCCTTATTGCGGCACTCTTCTCACTTACTCTTATTATAAGGAATGTATCGAGCCCCCATGTTGCATTTCTCGGACGCATACCGGGCACTGACAGGTATACCGACATAAAAAGGCATCCGGATAATGAACTGCTGCCCGGGGTGCTTTTGTTCAGGGTGGAATCTCCACTTGTCTATTTTAACGTATCGACAGTTTATAATGCCGTGTGGACCAGGGTATTGAAAATAGGGCCGGAATTAAAAGTGGTAATATTTGACCTGAGTACTTCGGCAACGATCGATTCAAGCGGGGCGAAGTTTATTAAACGGCTTTATGAAAGCCTTAAGGCAAGGGGAATAGAATTGAAAGTAGCTGAAGCACATTCGGAGGTACGCGACATCCTGAGGATTGAAAATATTGAGCATTTATTCGGACATATAAGCCGGCGCGACACACTGCACGAAGTAATTGTGACAGCAATTGGCGACGTGGAACCTGATGTACAGAAGGCACCTGTCAAACCAATCAGCTTGCAGACATCCGACATTGTAGCACAAATAATACTGGGCAATAACTATTTTACCCAGACCCATCCTCATACCTATTTTGAAAGTTTCAGTGATGAGCAAAAACCTTATATTACGCTTGTTACATGCTGTGATTCCAGGGTGCCTCTAAATTCCCTGTTACCTGATACTTCCAATAAAGTGTTTTCAATTCAGAATATCGGTAACCAGATACTGTCGACGGAGGGTTCTGTGGATTACGGTATATATCATCTGAAAACACCATTATTATTTTTCCTCGGACATTCCGATTGTGGGGCGATAAAAGCATACCTGAAAGGATTCGACGATGAGACCTACAATATCAGGCATGAGCTCGACTTTTTAAGGCCCACTATAAAGGAACAGGCAGGAGTAAAGGACCTTGAGACACTTCATTCCAGGGTTATCGAGAAGAATCTTGATTACCAGGTGAACATTGCCTGTAAAAAATATAAGGATATGATAAGTTCCGGTCAGCTTACTGTAATGGCCGGATTTTATGATTTCAGGGGCGAATTCGGGAAAGTGATGGGGGACATAGTAATTGTGAATGTTAACAGGCAGAAGAACACTGAAGAGATACGTAACCTTCCTCTTTTTGCCAATCTGTCGAAGGCACAAAGGGAATTGCATATCGGAAGGTTGCCGAGTATTATGAGTTAAGGTACTTCAGATAATATCCAAAACGAAAAAAGATGAGTGAAAAAGAAAGATCAAACTGGGAATCGTTCAAGGTTAGTGGCGATGAGATGATGAACAAGGTTAAGGAGATAGTCAGGGAAGGGAATGCCAGGAGAATAGTAATTAAGAACGAGAAGGATGAAATAATAATGGAATTTCCGCTGACGATCGGTGCGGTGGGAGTAGTAATAGCTCCAATGTTCGCAGCAATCGGTGCATTGACAGCCCTGGCAACAAGATGCACAATACTGGTCGAAAAGAGGAATGAAGATGAAGAGAAAGATTGAATGCTGAACTTTAATTCCGCATTATTGTTAAACCAGTAATATTCATAATAAATCAATTAAAACCTATACAATGAAAACAAGACTAATTACACTGGCAATATTAATCTTAACCACTTGTTCTGTATCAGGTCAAAAGGTATTATCGGTAGGCGATAAAGTCCCTGAATTTAAAGCCCTTGCCGACAATGGATCGACATGGGATATCAGTAAGGTCCTCGGTAACAAATATATAGTGGTCTATTTTTATCCGGCTGCCATGACAGGAGGATGCACCACACAGGCCTGTTCATACCGCGATCATATTGATGATCTGAGATCTGCCGATATAGAGGTCGTTGGTATAAGCGGAGATAAAGTTGAGAACCTCAGGCTTTTCAAACTTGCAGATAACCTGAATTTCACTCTTCTATCGGATGAGAACGGTGATATTGCAAGGGCATTCGGAGTTCCGGTCAGTAAAGGTGCGACAATTACACGCACGGTTGAAGGCACTGAACATCAGCTTGTTCGTGGAGTTACTGCAAAAAGATGGACATTCATAATAGGAAAAGACGGGAAGATCATTTACAGGAATGAATCAGTTAACCCGGAGAAAGATTCTGAAGAAGTGCTGGCATTTATAAAGCTACAGGCCTTAAAGAGTGGAACAAATCCGGCTCCCTGGCCCTTATGGTCAATATTAACCCCGGGCTGTTAAATTTAATCCGGAAAGTAGCGTAATCTATCTTCTGTTGAAGACCTGTATTACAGGAGCGGCTCCTGAAGGATTTATGTCTGTGGTTTGAACGGTAAGGACATTCCCATTTTCAGACAGTGTATAAGCAATGTTGCTGCCGTAATCGTTTGTTCCTACAGTCCTTGTGATATTGATCAGCAGTGATTTGTTGTCAGGTGACCATTTTGCAGATTTCTTATCAGTTCCTCCCTGTTCCTCTTTTATTGATACTTTCCCGTCAAGGGTGTATGTGTTCGCCGGCGATTTGATCTCTCTTCCATCTGTCATTACAAAAGTGTCTTCAATCAATATTGTTTCAGCAGTCTGGTGAATAACAGAAGTCATAATATAATCTTTAAACAGGGCGTCACTTTTAGAGTTATCAAGGATCCATTCACCGGAAAGATCCGGTACCGACTGGGCAAATAAAGTTCCTGCATAAAGAAGAAATGAAGAAAACAGGAACGCTTTAAGGACAATCTTAATCCTAAAATTAAGAGATATGAAGGTTGTCATAGCTGTAGTATGATTGGTTGTTTCCGGCGAATTATTTAGCACCTAATTTAATATATTTTCAGATATCCGCATTATTCGTAGTCAAACAATATTTCTTTAATAAATCCCCCTGTTCAACAGAAAATTGTAAATTGTAAATAAATTGTAAATAGTAACCAGCAGTAACTATATCAGGATATAGCCGGGGAAATAGTACCAGGATTCAATACATGAATAATTGCAGGTACATGGCGAAAAAATGTAAGCTTACAAGGGGAGATCTCTTTATACCTGCAAGGATTATCAATTAGCTGCTGTGAACTATGCCGGCATAAACATGATCAGGAAATGACAGCTATACGATTAATAGTTTTTTCCCTCGTGCTGATCCTGGGTTACAGCAACAGGAGTAGTAATACAGAACTGATCTTTAGCAGCAGAAATGAGTATTTTCCAGCCAGTGATTCTTCTGGTGGATGGAGAACGTTACAGGATGAAAGAATCATTAAGGAACTGACAGGAATAGATAAGGAGAAGCTTGACCATGTTTTTGATTATGTGAGAAGTACAACACCTAACGGAGGTCTTCTTGTTGTACGTCACGGATGGCTTGTTTATGAGAAATACTTTGGGAAAGGGCATCATGAGGCCACACCCAACCTTGCATCGGTCGGTAAGTCCTTTACCAGTATAGCAACAGGGATCCTAATAAACGAGAGGGCCGATCTTTTCAAGGAAGGGCTCGACCAGCATATATATACGCCTTTGTTTATGCCTGCTGAAGCTTTTCCTTTACCTGACAGTCGCATGGCAGATATAAAACTTGGGCAGCTTTTATCATTTACAGCCGGGATAAGAGGTAATAATCCTGTATATATAAATGGTATACCTTCATCGATCGACCCGGTTGGTCCTGACGGATGGTATGCACTGGTCGATGATTATTCGCTGGGCATCAGGGAAGGGAAAATGGGTAGTGTAGCATTTACAGCAAAAAGCCTCTGGTGTGAGCCAGGGGGAGGGTATTCGTATTCTACAGCCTCAATTCATAACGTATCAATTATGTTACGTCATATTACGGGAATGGAGATGGAGGATTATATCGGTATTCACCTTGCCGGACCTTTGGGATGGGGACCGTGGGGATTCGGATACAAGAACCAGCGTGAGGTAAAACATACCCCCGGCGGAGGCGGGATAGCCTTACGGAGCACCGATGTACTTCGTTTCTGCTATATGCTGTTACACCAGGGGAAATGGGAAGATGAGCAGGTCGTACCTGAAGATTATATAAAAGAAGCCACGAGGAAGTCTCAATATAATAATCATTATCCTTACAGCCTGCAGTTTAACGTAAACACTGACGGAGATATAACGGAACTGCCAAAAGATGCCTTTTGGAAATTGGGTTCCGGTGGACATTGCTTTTTGGTTGTTCCTTCTCTCGATCTAATAGTCTGGAAGCTTGGAGGGAGGAATGATCAGTATTCATTTTCGAATACGGGACTGCCGGAACCGGTATATTCATCAGATATTATTGAGCCTGTAAACGACGGGAAGGTCCATGATGCCAATAGTGATGCTATTAATACTATGATCATGGTGATCAATTCGATAGAGCATGATAATTAAAAGCCGGGATCATATTCATCATCTCTGATTATTATAGTTAGTCATTATAATCAGTAATGGTCCCGTGGAGTGTTCCGATCTTAAAATCGAGTGAAAATTCCACAGGAATAAGTTTTTCGTTGTTGGTGAACCAGATTGACATGGCATCGGAAGTTTTGAAGAAATGTCCAATCACGGTTACCGGTTTAACTTTCAGACACTCTATTGGTCCATATTTTGTACTGATTATTTCTTTTCCAAAATAGATAATTGTCAGATCCCAGATTTTATCTATGAAGAAAGTAGTTGAAGTCAATGTGTCATATACAGGCAAATTATTTCCCAGATGATTTGCCCTGTAATGATAAAACCCGGATAAAAGATCATAAATCCCTTTCGGGCCGACTATTGTGTCTGTCTTTTTACTGTATATCAGGCAGGAATCCTGCCGGGTAAAGTGGTCATAATAAACTGTACTGGTATCAATATAATCACCTTCAATAAGAATCCTGGAATCCCTTAAGGGTAAGCCATTTAATGTATCCATACAACATTCATACCTGTAATGGATATTCTTTATAAATTTAACCAGTCCGGTACTTCTGGCATCTGCCTGGATAAATGCACCGTTGCATTTCTTATCAGAGCCAAATTCAACATGAGCTTCACCTATCTTGAAAATGCCATACTTTAAAGTGAAATCAACGGCTTCATTCTTGTAATACGGGATTTCCTGGCCGGTATTACCGGAGAAAAGGTGCTGAAAACATACAAATAAAATCAAGCCTGCCACAAACATCCTCATGGGTAACTATTCTAGTCTGGACAATATCTAATTTACTAAGAATTATTAAGAAAGAGCATGATTATGATGTAGAATTATCATGTTCAGGTCCATGTATTTGCGTAGCTTTTGATGAATTGTTGAGTTGAAGGTTTATGAAATATTGTGCAAATGAACAATTGTCGCCAGTATCAACGTGTTATATCTGCCGGTTTTTGTATTCAGGTGTAGACCACAGGTTATAATGATTTATTATTTGGGATGAATTCTGACAAATCTGTAGTAACTTTGAATAGGATACTTATTCAACTGATAATATGGTTTAGACTACAAGTAAAAGTTTATCATCATGAAAAGGGTCATTTCAATTTTTTTTGGATTATTCTCAGCATTGGTGCTGAGCAGCCAGGTTCCACAGGGCTTTAATTACCAGGCCCTGGTTCAGAATGGTTCGGGTACTCCTATTGCCAACACCAGCCTGCCTGTTACGATTACGCTTCAGACTGATTCACTGGGTGGTACTGTTCTGTGGGAGGAATTACATTCATCTGTGACAACAAATAGTTATGGCATTTTGAATCTTGTTGTCGGGCGAGGTGTCCGGCAGGCAGCTTCAACGGTTGCCACATTCGGTG
>CAYQBZ010000156.1:0-7649 GCA_964415855.1 uncultured Rikenellaceae bacterium | reverse complement strand
CGCAAAATTCCATTGGTATCAAAAATATTGACAGTATACGATGTAGACATTCCCAGAACAGTATTGTTGATATTAGGGAGATTTTTCCTAATTATTGTTACAATTTCCGATGCAGGGTTCGGTGATAATAAAAACCTTTCTTCATCATAAATATCTATATTTGTTAAGCCATAATCTCCCCACTCTTCTGAACCACAGCATGCATTTTTAGCCCTGGTAATAACCTGATAACCGTTATATGGATTCTCAAATGAAATATCAGCACCTGAACCATAATCGTAAACGTGATTGTCCAGTGATGGATTTAAAATCCAAGTATCATATGCAGTCGGATTTGAATATGTTCCTGGATTAGCATAAAATGTATAAGTATTGTTCACATATCCTTCATAGGGTCCAGAAACACATATAAAACTGGCTTTCCTGCCCATACTGTGTAGTTATTTAAGGGACTTTCACATCCAGGTGAATTAAGTATTGGCTTTATCCATCCACTTCCATCGGATGTTGCTATAAATGTACATGGATTTGTTGTATTGTTGGTTGTATACAGATTTGAACTTGATTCCCATGTAACCCAGTTATTGGGAGGTATTGCATTTAAAGTAAATGCTGCACCTGAAGAGCACACTAATGTTGATCCGGAGACAGATGGATTATCAACTTTCTCCTGTACTGTATATCCCTTTCTAAAACCCTTTACCGTAGTATTGGAATATGGGCTAGTTATTTCCACAAATACTTCACCATCTTGAACAGTTTCAGTCACCCCTCTGATAGCTCCAAAAGGACCATCACCTCCTGCACAAACATAGTTATTACCTGACCAATTATAAGTACCTCCACTTATAGACAAAGTAGTATCATATATCACCCTATCTATTTTTACTGCGCTATCACCTCTTATTTGTATTTCATAATATAAAATCTTGTTAATAGCGAATGATAAGCAAATTATTATAAATAATGATTTTTTCATATAATTCTTTCGTTATTAATCATTTTAATATTTACTTTAAAAATTAGAATTATTATATTCTATTCATCTTGCATAATAGATTTATGCTTATAACTCAAGCTGCTTTAATAGTTCTTTAGACGCACTAATTATCTGTTGTGCTAAAGTTTTATCAAGGATGGAACCGTTATCAACAAAGGATTTTAATCCATGGATTTAGGTAGTCATTGATTCATAGATCATTGCATTACTCTGTTCAAGGATTCTGCCAAGAATTAAACAAGTTGTTGTAAGACCATAAATTGAATAAATTTCTATTTCATCATTTTTCTCCTCATAAACGTATAATGATTTTTTTAATAGTGATATTAAATTGTTTTGTGATAAATGGGCCAGTAGTGGTCGTTGAGATATTAAAATTTCAATAAAAGAGAATTGAAAAGTGAACGCTCCCTGTTCTAATGTTGATTCTAATGTATTTATTTCCCTAGGATTCATTCCCTGATAGATTTTCAATAGTTCTTTTATAGTATCATCACGTTTTTCTAATTCCTGAAATCCATTGAAAATATTCCGAATATAATAACAGACTTTTTGGATATCATCTTGAGTTAAAAACAATGTCTTATATGGGTAATCTAAACATGATTTAAATAAATCTACAGTAGTCATATTTACTAAAAGTTGATCAGGGACATTTAGAATATTCAACTTTTCTTGCGCAGATTGAAGCTTACTCCATTGAACTGTACCTGCATGTACAGGATAATCCCATACTTTGCTTTCCTGTGCATAAAGAATAGTTTGAAAAATAAAAAATTGTGCGAAAATATGAATGAAGAATAATTTTCTAAAAAGATTGTATATCAAATCTAACAGATTATTACTGATATAATATAATATGTTTTTCATCAGTATAGAATATAAAAAGTATCAAAAATTCAATTAAGCTGTATCAATTTAAGTTGGCACTCTATTTATTGCTCGTGGATATCTCAAAGAAATACCTTTGAACTCCTAAAATTAAATATGAAGCATCTCTAAATGAGTAAGATGCCACTAGTACAATAGAAGATATCCTGTATAGAACAGACTGCAAATGGAATACTTTAACATTATATCAGATGTAAGACTATAGATTTAAGTATAAGAAGTGATTTCTCCAAATATTTTTTGGAATTTATATAACCTCCGATAGCATAAAGGCTACCAATTCAGTAATATTCAATGATTTTTTTCAATTAAGTTCTAAATCATCCTTTTACAAGCAAAATCGTAAGTATCGGATTCGATACTTCTTCAGTTTCACTAGTGCATAGCTTCTTAAACCTGCAGGGAGGGTGACAATTGGTCAATTTTTCGGATTGACAGGCCTGGGATATAGGTAAGATTATCATGTAACTTGTTTACTGGTCAGATGTTATTGGTCTTTCAGGTCTCCAAATAGAATTATAAATCATCGCTTCCTTCTGTGCGGCTTAATGAGAACATGCAAACATTTAGATTATTCTTCCACGGCCACGGGTTTGATACCGGTCAATATGAATTTTACCAAGGGTATATTCAGCAACTTCTTTATAATTTCTCTGATCTTTATTGAACTAGAATCGTCCTCATCCTGCGCGATGATGTACTTCTCTGTATAAAGATGCAAAGGAAGATCAATTCTTGCAGTTGATTCTTTTTTACCTTTTATCCGGTACGTATCCATATGATTTTTTCTATCACATATTCATTCGAGCGCTTTTACTAGAAAAGTCATTCATACCCGACCAGAAACCAATATATATGAGGCTGAAGGACTGCTGAGCTATCTTCATCCACATTATCTGATTTGCTTCTGCACCGGCATTTCGAAAACAAGCAGATTAGTCCGTTCTTCTTCCTCTTTTATCTTTTATCTTTTGTCTTTTGTCTTTTGTCTTTTATTTTATCTCCAGCCCTTTGCCCTGTTGACAATTGACAAAAAAAGAGACCGCCCCTTTCGAGACAGTCCCTGAAAAAAGGAAGTCATCAAAAATGATTAATAGCCGAATTTATATGCAAGAGTTACTGAAAACATATTGCCTATTGTGCTCAGGTTGACAGTAGCCGGATCAAAAACATCCTCATCCAGCGGATACAAAATACTGTTCTGTGAGTACCTGTAACTGGTAAAACCAAAATCAAATGCAATATTCTGTTCCCTGAAACCGGCTCCGAAGGATATTGAGCTATAGTCAAGATTACTGTTTACATCGCCCGGCTGAAATGGCTTACCAAAGTAACCATAGCCGCCTCTGAGGTAATATTTATTGAGCCTTAATTCGCCTCCAGCCCGTATATTGCTTACAGACTGTAGTGTGCTCTTAATATTATGGTTCTTATCGCTGTAATCAAAATTATCGCCTGTCTCCGAAAAACGTGTCATGCCATAGTCAACAAACTCGTAATCGAGGCTCACAAGAGCCAATTTCTTAATCTGTACTGCAACACCTGCAAGCGCCCTGAATGGTGTTGTGAGGGCATACTCGAACCTCAAAGGATCAAGAGGCGATTCATAATGGCCGCCATCCGTGAAGTTTGAAGTAAGCTCCTCATACAGATATTCTTTCATCCGGTATATTGTGGGTGAATGAAAAGCAAGACCGATCCTGACAGTTTCGACAGGTTTGACTATTGCACCTATCTTCAGGTTATAACCGATCCCGGTATTTTCAAAATGGTCGGTGTAGGTAAAATTCTTGAATTGTGACGGAAGAGCAACATCGGTAGATTCCAGATGTTCATAGTGGCCTGTATATTTCACTCTGTTTATTCCAAGCGTAGCTCCGAAAAAGATCTTATTTGAATAATTACCGCCTATTGATATTGCATGTTCAGCTGTATACCCTTCATTGGTAACAAGACGTCTTATTCTCTGGCCATAGACTGAAGGCGGGTTATCCCCATAATTTGAAAAAACCGTTCCATAGCCTGTATCTGACCCGGGAAGAGAGTCAATGAGCCATGTGGTATATGCCAGATATCCATAATAGGCATTATCATAAAGCTCATCCTTGTAAAAACCATTGGCCTGACCTGCCCATGAATCTGTCATTGAGCTTTTTGTGCTTACACCCTCTATCAATACACTTTGGTTCAGGTTGTTTGTTTTGTTGAACGAGTATCCAAAATTAAGTGCCACAAGACCTGTCTCATTGTTGTTTGAGATAAGATTACTTACTATCCCGGCCTGGTTCAGGTTAAAATTGTACAGGTAGTCCTTACTTATTCCGTTGAACGCAGCTGATGTGTTAATATGGAACAACTGTGGTGTAAGGGTAATTTCAGATGACCTGAAGACCCCTAATCCGGCAGGGTTTTGGCTGAGAGTGGAGATATCACCTCCGAGAGCGGTGAATGCCCCTCCCATAGACATGAACCGTGCGGTGCCCCCGTAAAAAATCTGGGAATACCTCAATGCATCATCAACATTCTGTGCAGTTACCACACTGCTGAACATTAATAATGCGGCTATAATAAATATGCTAATTCTTTTCATTTGAGCTTTTTTTTTGTACAACTATCCCTGCACTCCAGGACAATAGAATGGATTATTTGATAAATACTAATCTCGTAATAAAGCTATCTTCTGCCAACTGATGAAGAAGATCTGGATGAAGAACCAGAGGATGATCCGGATGAAGATCCTGATGAGACGGAACTTCTTGATACAGAACCTGATGATCCTCCGCTGAATGATGACCTGCTGCTTCCCGATGAGGAGCTGTTATAGGAACCTGAAGAAAAGCCTGATCTGTCTATTACGCTCCTCCTGGCCGGAACAGAATATTGAACAGAGTTATTTGATGAGGGAGACATGATCCTTCTCTGTATTGTGTTACCGGAGGAATTGCTTCTGGTATTATTATTGACAGGTCTCTGTATGGAGTTCCTGTTTGCAGGAGTTCTCATTATGCCGGAGTTGCTGTTAACCCTGCTGTTATTTACGTTGCCAGGGTTGCTCCTGTTAATTATCGTGGAATTTACTCCCTGGGATGCCCTGCTATTATTATATGATGGTCTGGTGCTCATCCTCGGGTTGCTGTAACTCGGAGTGTATGTCCTGTTTGTGGTGTTATATTCAGGTCGTGAGGTAACACTGCGCTGGCTTGAGGCAGCTGAACGAACATCTCCGCTTTTAACCTGTTCCTGGCTCAGAGTCCTGTTATTTGGCTGGCTATTGAGTGATGAACCAGCTCTCCTGGTATCCGTTATAACAGTATTGGTTCGTGAAGTGGCTGTTCTCTCAGCGCCCGTATTACTGCCTGACGAAATATAAGGATCTCTTCGTGAGCTAGCGCCTGCAGTTACGTTTCTGTTCCAGCCTGATGATATTGAACTGGGCCTGTCTCTTCTTCCATAAGGTACAGAGTACTTGCTCTCCCGTATGGTGTTACCGTAATAATAGCCAAAGGAGCCGTAATAAGAGGAGTAATATGATCCATAACCGCCGTAGAAGCCCCTGTAAAAACCAGGGTAATATCCTCCGTAATAACCACCATAAATATCACCGTAATATCCGCCGTAGCTATAGAATGGATCCCAGTATGGATTATAATAATTGTAGTAGTAAGGAAATCCGCCATATCCGAAATTAAATCCGAATGACGGATAACCATAACTGTAATAGAACGGATCTCTCCAGTAAGGATCAAAATAGTTACCGTAAAATCTCCTTAATCTCCCTGTATATGAAAAGTCATCATAGTAGTCATATCCTCCGCCATAATTGTCGTTGTTTATAATGATCTGATCATCATAATCGACAGCATCGGCATATTCATCGGATATAAGGGTATCAGCCGCATAGATATTATCATAATAATCGTTAGCAGTAAGACTACCTTCCGTTATGCGATCACTTACCGACGATCGTGGATTTACCACAGGCGCATCCGAAGGCAGGTAATAAAGATCATCATACTCAGCACCGGTGTAAAGAGCCGAAGTACAAGAGACCAGCGTGAACAGAGCTAAGATTAATATGATTTGTAACGTTTTCATTTTTGATTTCCCCCTTATATTTTCTAAATAACGTTCAAATATTATACCAAAGAATCACTTTTATTAACATATTTTTAACGTTTGAACAAATATAGCAATTTTTTATTTTCTCCTTGTTGATCTGCTGGTTGATGAGGAGGCGGATCTGGATGTAGTTGATTTTGCTTTGCTTGAAGATGAACTGCTGCTTCTGGGTGCAACTGATCTGGAAGAACCAGAGGAGGATGATCTTCTGGCCGGAGTGCTTAATGTCCTTGACGAAGCGGCAGAGGATCTTGTGGATACTGATGTTTGTCTTCCTGAGGTGGCAGGCTGTACCGATCTCCTGGTACTCCTGACATTTACCGGGGCAGTGCTCCTTGTTGCCGGTGAAGTGGTTGACCTGACGCTATTATTTACTCCCCTGTTAATTACCTGGTTTCTGTTACTTCCTGAGTTACTCCTGTTTATGACACTGTTGGTACTGTTTCTGCTGTTATTTCCGTTGTTAACACGGTTACCGTTATTGCCATTGTTTCCACTGTTTACATTGTTCCCGTTATTGGTGTTTATGCCATTGTTATAGTTGTTATTATTGTTCCCGTTATTAACCCGGTTACCATTGTTGCCATTATTGACTTTGTTACCGTTATTGCCGTTATTGCCGCTGTTTACGTTATTACCGTTATTACTGTTGATCCCGTTATTAAAGTTGCTATTGTTACTGTTATTTCCCCTGTTAGCATTGTTACCGTTATTGTTCCCCTGTCCGCGGTTTACAGTACTGTTATCTCTTCTGGAATCACCTGATTGGTAACTATTATTGTTATTGCGGTTTGCATCGTAATTTGCCGAGTTGACATTGGTATTCTGCCTTCTCGAATCATTTGTTGAAGAGTTGCCGGAAGTGTTTGTTATTCTCCGCGATGAGTTGCTTGTTGAAGAATACCTGTTTGAAGGATAACTGTAATAAGTATTGTAAGTGTTATATACGGGACGGTAGTCATTGTATCCCCTGTAGTATCCGTGGTTTCGCCCGTACCATGAATAGTAATTATTGGACCACCTGTTTCTTATTCTGATATTGAACACGACCGGTGCGTACCAGGTGTTGTAGTAGAAGGGGTCATATCCCCAGTAATAGGTACTTCCGTAATATGGATCGTACCACCCGCTGTTGTATCCGAAACCATAGCTGTAGACCGGGTAGCTGTATGAATACCCTATTCCGAATCCCATTCCTCCGTATATGCTTATTCCCCAGGAAAAAGGCCTGTAGTTATACCAGTATGTGTCAGTGAAGAGAGGTGTATAATAGTCGAACGCTACATATGACCTGTGGAACCTGTTTATTCTTGATGAGAAGTAGTAATCGTAATCATCATAATAATTATTTACTACTATTCTGGCGTCATCATTTCTGAAGTCCCTGTTATCAGCAAACTGAGCCTTAGCTGTTAAGCCGGTAAGCAGAAGCGCTGTAATAATTCCGACGTAGTATTTTGCTTTCATGATGAACCTCGCTTTCTTTTTTGAGTAATAACTGAAGTTTTTATTTATTTTTGCGCAATCTATTTCTTTAAAACTAATAAAACAAATACCATACCAAAAAACATGGCGAAGTTTTTAACTAACAGGGAAGAGAATTATTCACAATGGTATAACGACCTGGTAATCAAGGCAG
>CAYQBZ010000155.1:0-7701 GCA_964415855.1 uncultured Rikenellaceae bacterium | reverse complement strand
CAGCAGCTGGAAGGTATTCAGTCAGGCGTTGTACTGGTAGAAGTAGGAACCGTTCTCCAGGTTGGTGATGGTATAGCACGCATATACGGACTTTCAAACGAAGAATCGAATGAATTGATAGAATTTGAAAATGGCATTGAAGCTATTGTACTGAATTTGGAGGAAGATAATATTGGTGCGGTCCTGCTCGGCCCAACGGAGGAGATAAAGGAAGGCGACATAGTAAAAAGGACCGGAAGAATTGCTTCCATAGGCGTCGGAGAGGGATTGTTAGGAAGGGTCATAACACCAACAGGCCAGCCGCTGGATGGTAAGGGTCCTGTAAAAGGAGATCTCATTAATCTGCCGTTTGAAAGGAAAGCTCCCGGTGTTATTTTCCGGCAGCCGGTAAAACAACCCCTTCAGACAGGTATTAAGGCTATTGATGCCATGATACCTATAGGCAGGGGCCAGAGGGAGTTGATAATCGGCGACAGGCAGACAGGAAAGACCTCAATAGCTATAGACACAATTATTAACCAGCGGTCTAATTTTGAAAAGGGCAAACCGGTTTATTGTATCTATGTAGGTATCGGGCAAAAAGGTTCAACAGTAGCAAATATTGCAGCAACACTGGAAGAACATGGTGCTCTGAAATATACGGTTATCGTTCTTGCAACAGCTGCTGATCCTGCTGCATCACAGTTCTATGCTCCCTTTGCAGGAGCTGCCATCGGTGAGTTCTTCAGAGATACCGGGCGCGATGCGCTGATCATTTATGATGACCTTTCTAAACAGGCCGTGTCATACAGGGAGGTGTCACTGTTGCTCCGCCGCCCCCCCGGACGCGAAGCATACCCCGGTGACGTATTTTACCTACACTCACGACTCCTGGAACGGGCAGCAAAGATTATTGAATCTGATGAAGTTGCAAAAAAGATGAACGACCTCCCGGAAGATTTAAAACCAATGGTAAAAGGGGGAGGATCTCTTACCGCTTTGCCGATAATTGAGACCCAGGCAGGAGATGTATCAGCTTATATTCCCACTAACGTGATATCAATTACTGACGGCCAGATTTTCCTGGAGTCGAACCTTTTCAACTCTGGTGTGAGACCTGCAATTAATGTGGGAATTTCCGTATCAAGGGTTGGAGGAAATGCACAGATCAAATCGATGAAGAAAATTGCCGGGACTCTTAAGGTCGACCAGGCCCAGTACCGTGAACTGGAAGCATTTTCTAAATTTGGATCTGATCTTGACGCTTCAACTCTTGCAATACTTGATAAGGGGGCAAAGAACGTTGAAATACTTAAGCAGGGTTTGTATGCACCAGTACCTGTCGAAAACCAGATTGCAATCATATATTGCGGAACATCCGGTCTTTTAAAGGATGTCCCGGTTGATAATATCAGGAACTTCGAGAGTGAGTACATTGAGTACCTGAACCTTAAGCACAGAGATGTTCTGGATTCCCTTCGCGACGGACTGCTGAATGATGAAATAACAAAAGTCCTTGAGAAAACAGCATCAGAACTTGTTAAAAAATACCAGCCTCAGTCACAGGATAACACAGGTGGAAAATAAATAGATGGCAAATCTAAAGGCAATAAGAATAAGGATAGCATCTGTAAAGTCGACAAGGCAGATAACTTCAGCTATGAAGATGGTTTCAGCTGCCAAACTGCGAAAAGCACAGGATAAGATCGTCAGGCTCAGACCATATGCAAATAAGCTCCAGGAGATACAGGTTCTCCTGACACATAGTCTTGCGGATTCTGAGCTGGAAAATGTTTATGGAAGGGTTTCTCCTCCCGAAAAAGTACTTATAGTCGTAGTAACATCAAACAGAGGGCTTTGCGGAGCATTCAACACAAACGTTATTAAAGAGACAAAAAGGGTTATTTCTGAAAAATACCCCGGCCAGCTAAAAAAGAATAACCTGAAGATACTTACAATCGGTAAAAAAGGATATGATTATTTCAGGAAACAACATGCTGGTATGTTGACGGAACAGAATAACCTTCTTAATAACCTTGATTTTAACAATGTGTCTGCTGTGGCACTGGAGGTTATGGAGGATTTTGTATCAGGAGAATATGAAAGGGTGGATCTGATCTATAACAAATTTAAGAACGCGGCGGTACAGGACCTCACATATGAGTCGTTTCTCCCTGTTGAATCTGTTCCTGCAGGCAAGTCAGAGCCAGCCCCGGTTGATTATATCTATGAACCAAATGCTGTTGAGATCATCCGTGAGCTTATCCCGAAATCATTAAAGATCCAGTTTTATAAAGCTGTTCTAAATTCTTTTGTTGCTGAACATGGAGCAAGAATGACTGCCATGCACAAAGCAACCGATAATGCAACAACCATGATTCGCGAACTTACGCTTCAGTATAACAAAGCACGACAGGCAGCTATTACTAACCAGATTCTCGAGGTCGTAAGCGGTGCAGAAGCACTCAGAGGATAGATAATTGCATCGTTAGAATCACTTAATAACATATAATGTATAATCAGTCTGAGCTTAAAGATCTAATTGATAAGGCTATAATAAGATTATCCTGTAACGGCGAAGCTCACAGACTTTTTGAGCCGGTCAGGTATATATTGTCAATCGGGGGAAAAAGGCTGCGACCTGTCCTGGCACTGATGGCCTGTAATATATTCACCGATAAAATTGATGAGGCAGTATTACCGGCAACCGGGATTGAGATTTTTCATAATTTCACACTTGTGCACGATGATATAATGGACAAGGCTCCTGTCAGGAGAAATTTTCCCACGGTACATATTAAGTGGAATGTAAACCAGGCAATACTGTCAGGTGATGTCATGGCATTTATAGCCAATGAGTGCTTCTTGCAGGCTCCTCCGGCATCTTTGTTAAAAATCCTCAGGATATACAATAAAGCTGCTATTGATGTGTGTGCAGGCCAACAGCTTGACATAGATTTTGAAAAGGCGACCATTATTTCTCATGAGGAATACCTGACGATGATTGAACTGAAGACGGCCAGGCTTCTTGCTGCTTCTGCAAAAATAGGTTCAGTTATCGGGGGAGCTGCCGACCGGGATACTGAACTGATGTATGAATTCGGGAAAAGCCTGGGAATGGCTTTTCAGGTCCAGGACGATCTGCTCGACACCTATGGCGATACCAAAGTGTTTGGCAAGGTTCCAGGAGGTGATATTATCGCGAATAAAAAGACATTTCTTCTTGTGAAGGCCCTCGAGATAGCTGCTGCACCCCAGCTTAAGACCCTGCAGGAACTCTTTTCAGGTAAAGAGTATGAACCGGAGATAAAAGTACAAAAAGTCATGGATCTTTACGACCAGCTTAATATAAGGACCATTACAGAGGATCTTGCCACAACTTATTTTAACAAGGCCTTCAGCATGCTGGAAAAAACAGGTGTTGCAAAGGATAGAAAAGAGGAGCTGGAGATGCTGGCAGGTTCCCTAATTGACAGAAAAAAATAGTCTATAAACCAGTATTCTCGTTCTTCTTCATCCAGTCGATGTTCATCAGGATACCGCCTGATGCAACAAACTGAAACTGGCTGCTGACTATCCCTTTCAGTTCAACAAAAAGGTCGAAGGTCTCCCTCACCTTTATGTATGTTCCTGCGCCTATATTGAGGCCGAGGGCATTATCACTCTCTTTATTTTTTAACGGTTCAGGAAGGTCAGTACTTTCATATACTGATTTCCTTCCGAGAAGCAGAAAATTCAGGCCAGCCAGACCATAGAACTCGAACCTGTCAAGGGAATTAAATACATAATGTCCGTTAATGTCAAGTGAATATGCCATTATCGATAGCTTATCCGAGAAACCTATGTCCTCAAACTTGGTGATATTGGGCATATATATACTGACGGAAGGTGAGAGATGAACAGGAAGTGATAGCTCATATATACCTTTGAGGAAAATTATCGGATTCCCCGTTTTGTGATCGGATCCGGATTCGTCGTTGAACTGGAAACCCGAATTAAATCCTAAGCCCCCTCCGAATTTCGTAAACTGACCGTTGACCAGAGGAAGCATGGAAAGCATCAAAATAAAGGTTAAGATGTACTTTTTCATATGGTTTCGATTTTGGTTATATCGGTTAATATATGGTTACTGCAATAAAGATAAAAAATATATGCATAACAGTTCTTGTATAAACCTGTAAATTGATAAAATTCCGTACTTTTTGACAAAACTGAATTTAAAGGAATAATAGTCAGTAAGAAATGCAAAAAGTATTAAATTTGTATCTGCCTTATACCCTTCGGAAAGAAGAAACATTAAGTAACCATCAGGTGATTTGTGTTTATTTTCAGGAGATTTAAGAAGTGTTGTTGATAAAACTATAAACTAACCTAAAATATGTCAAAGAAAACCGGAAAAATAATACAGATCATAGGACCTGTTGTTGATGTAAATTTTGAAAAGCAGGATAACGAAATGCCTGATATATATGATGCGTTTGAGATTAAAAGAGACGACGGATCTGTGCTTGTTGTTGAAGCCCAGCAGCATATTGGCGAAAGAACTATCCGCACAGTTGCCATGGACTCTACAGACGGGCTGAGAAGGGGGATGGAAGTTGTGGCAACAGGTAAGCCGATAACCATGCCTATTGGAGAACAGATCAAAGGTCGTCTTATGAATGTTACCGGAGAAGCAATTGACGGGATCGGCCCTCTCGATAAGACCGGGGGATACCCCATACACAGAAATCCACCTGTTTACGAAGAACTTTCAACAGAAAAGGAGGTCTTATATACGGGCATCAAGGTAATCGATCTTATCGAACCATATTCAAAGGGAGGGAAAATAGGCCTTTTCGGCGGTGCCGGTGTCGGAAAGACCGTTGTTATCCTCGAACTGATTAACAATATTGCAAAGTCTTATTCGGGCTTGTCGGTTTTTGCCGGTGTCGGTGAAAGAACAAGGGAGGGTAACGATCTTCTCCGGGAGATGCTTGAGGCTGGTGTTATAACATATGGGAAAGATTTCCTTAAGAATATGGAGGCAGGAGACTGGGATCTTTCCACTGTTGACAAGGAAGCCCTGAAGGAGTCGAAGCTGGCGCTGGTCTTTGGTCAGATGAATGAACCTCCCGGTGCAAGGGCAAGAGTGGCTCTTTCAGGTCTTTCGGTTGCAGAGCACTTCCGGGATGGGGACGATAAAAGCGGCGGCAGGGATATCCTTTTCTTTATGGATAATGTTTTCAGATTTACCCAGGCAGGCTCCGAAGTGTCTGCTCTGCTGGGAAGGATGCCGTCAGCAGTCGGTTACCAGCCCACGCTTGCCACCGAGATGGGAATAATGCAGGAAAGGATAACCTCAACAAAACATGGATCAATCACCTCCGTTCAGGCAGTATATGTGCCAGCCGATGATCTGACTGACCCTGCTCCGGCCACTACGTTTGCTCACCTTGATGCTACGACCGTGCTGAGCAGGAAAATATCTGAGCTTGGTATATATCCCGCTGTTGACCCTCTCGATTCCACATCACGTATCCTTACCATTGAGAATGTAGGGGAGGCCCACTATAACTGTGCCCAGCAGGTCAAGGAGCTCCTGCAGAGGTATAATGAGTTACAGGATATTATCGCAATACTTGGAATGGATGAATTATCGGAAGAGGATAAGCTGGTGGTCCACAGGGCAAGAAGAGTCCAGCGATTTCTTTCGCAGCCTTTCCATGTAGCTGAACAGTTTACCGGGATAAAAGGAGCCCTTGTATCGATTGAGGATACCATAAAAGGATTTAATATGATTATGGAAGGTAAGGTGGATCAGTATCCTGAATCAGCTTTCATGCTTGTCGGGACCATAGAGGATGCAATTGAAAAAGGTGAGAAAATACTTGCCCAGTCGAAGTAGTTTAGCTGATTGGTTTAAAATTGTTCATTAGTCCTTAAAATGAGAATTGAAATTATCACCCCCGACAAGAAAGTTTTTGAAGGAGATATCAAGTCGCTGAGAGTTCCAGGGGAAAAAGGGTCCTTCCAGGTTCTTAAGGACCATGCCCCTATTATCTCAACCCTTGAAAGCGGAACGGTTGTAATGGTTGACTTTGAAAACAGGGAGACACTCCTTGATATCGACGGAGGAGTAGTTGAGGTAAAAGCGAATAAGATAATACTGCTTGCAGATTCGGTGAAATAAAATATCCCTGATGACACCTGATGAGTTTAGGAAACATGCCCATAACCTGGTTGAATGGATGGCGGGCTATATGGAAAATGTTGAGAATTATCCGGTTAAATCACTCGCATTACCTGGTGAAATATCAGCAGGGATCCCCGATGAACCACCTGTTAAACCCGAACCTTTCGATTCACTTGTCAGGGATATCGACGAGATCATTATGCCCGGAATAACCCACTGGCAGAATCCGAATTTTTTTGCCTATTTCCCGGCCAATACCAGCCCGCCGTCAATACTGGCAGAGATGCTTATTGCTACTCTTGGAACACAGTGCATGATATGGGAAACATCCCCTGCCGCTGCCGAGCTGGAGGAAAAAATGATGACCTGGCTCAGATGCATGACAGGCTTGCCTTCTGAATTTGAGGGTGTTATACAGGATACAGCTTCCACAGCCACCCTTGCCGCTATACTGACGGCCAGGGAAAAGGCAAGCGACTTTTCAGTTAACCTCTCGGGGCTGAATGATATGGGACCTATGAGGGTATATTGTTCCGAACAGGCACATTCCTCCGTTGATAAAGCAGTTAAAATATGTGGCATAGGACAGAAAAACCTTGTAAAAATTGATGTAAAAGATGATTTTTCAATGGATCCCGGTAAGCTCAGAGAGGCAATATTAAATGACAGGAAGAAAGACAGGACACCTGTTTGCGTTATTGCCACAATAGGCACAACAGGAACTACCGCGGTAGATCCCTTAAATACCATTGGAGAGATTTGCAGGGAATATGATATATGGCTCCATGTTGATGCTGCAATGGCCGGTACTGCTCTTATTTTGCCTGAATTTCAATGGATGCTCGACGGCAGGGAATACATCGACAGTTTTGTATTCAATCCACATAAATGGATGTTCACCAACTTTGATTGCAGCGCCTATTTTGTTAAGGATGCTTCGCTGCTGATCAGGACATTTGAAATTCTTCCGGAGTATCTGAAAACCCGAACAAGAGGGAAAGTGAATGACTACAGGGACTGGGGTGTCCCTCTGGGACGGAGGTTCAGGGCTTTAAAACTCTGGAGCGTTATCAGGACATACGGAACTGAAGGTCTGCAGGAAAAGGTCAGAAGTCATATACAATACGCCAGGAAGCTCTCAGACATGATCTCACAGGAAGCCGATTTCGAAATTATGGCCCCGGTGATAATCAGCCTGGTTTGCTTCCGCTACAATCCGGGAGGTTATGACGAGGCTCAGCTTAACAGGATAAATGAAATACTCCAACACCGGCTCAATGATTCCGGAAGCTTATACCTGAGTCATACGGTGCTTAAGGGGAAATATACCCTGAGGATGGTAACGGCCCAGACAAATATATCCCTGGAACATGTGGAGAGGGCATGGGAAAACATTAAGCTGAACGCCAGGAACATATCTTTGTAATCAGTTGGTTACAGACGTTTTCCAAGGGTCATACCGAAAAGGTCGATACTGAACAGGAACTCATAGTATGGAGCTTCCCCAAAGTTCTTCCAGGCAGTCTGAACTCCTCCCGAGATCATAA
>CAYQBZ010000154.1:0-7702 GCA_964415855.1 uncultured Rikenellaceae bacterium | reverse complement strand
AGGAGGTAAGGATACGATAGGTATTGGAGAATGCGTTGCTCTCAATCTGACTGCCAACAACCACGATTCCTATCCTCAGACATGGTTAAATGCAGGTTATAAAGGAGAAGGGCTTGCGATTCATGATCAGTATGGATCCCTCCTGGTACCGCTGCATGCTAAAGGACAGGGGATTAACTTTACAAGTGGAGGGGGAGGCAATGGCAAATACTCCGGAGGAGGTGGCGGATCAAACCGCGGCAAGGGAGGGGATGGCACTTCAGAGAAGAACCTTGGGACAGGTTTATGTGCTGATCCTCAGCCTGGTGCATATGGAGGAACAACGGTCAAGGGTACAGTGATATCTGAGGGTATCTTTTTCGGAGGAGGAGGAGGTTCTTCTACCCATGCTATTGGGTCATCAGGATCTTCAGGTGGTAACGGGGGCGGTATTGTAATAATTATTGCGGATACAATATCAGGAAACAATAATTATATAAAAGCTGAAGGGGCTACCGCCGCTAACGCTGTAAATGATGGGGGAGCAGGCGGAGGGGGCGCAGGAGGATCAGTTGTTCTTGCACTTCAGAGCTTCACCTCTGTTCCAGACGATTCATTGAAGATCTCGGTAAAAGGAGGTAACGGGGGTACCAATCCGGGTGGCTTTGGCGGTGGCGGTGGCGGTGGCGGTGGATTATTATGGGTAAGTGTAAGCAATGCCCAGTTTCCGTTGAAAGTGCCGGCAGGCCTTGATTACGGTATTCCAGGGCCGGCATCATCTGTTGAAGGTGTTGGTGAAATAAAGTATGATTTCAGTCCCAGGCTGAATGGATTCCTGTTCAACTCCATACGTTCTGAAGTAACAGGCAACCAGGTAGATTCGATATGCTCCAATGTACCATTCGGCCAGATAACGGGTACAGTACCTCTCGGAGGTGTTGCTCCTCATACCTTTTTATGGGAGAGCAGTACTACTTCTGCCTCAGCAGGCTTTGCAGCAGCTTCCGGTGTAAATAACCAGCAAAATTATTCCCCCGGCCTTCTTACACAGACAACCTGGTTCAGAAGAGTCGTTACAGACAGCGATAGTCCCGCCCTTGTTGATATAAGTAAGCCGGTTGAAATAATTGTTCATCCTGCCATTACCGGTAACCTGGTGGGAAAGGATACGACGATCTGTTATAACCAGGATCCTCTCAGCCTTATCCCCCTTAATGGAGGACCTTCTGACGGGAGTCCGTACAATTACTATTACTATTCGTGGAAACAGAATAATACCAACACCAGCTGGGATACTTCACCTGTTGCTGACGGTACAAACACCAACCCTGATTATGATCCTCATGCTCTTACAGAAACGACATACTATCAGCGTGTTGTGACATCGGGACGATGTGTCAATTACAGTGCTACAGTAACAGTTACCGTACTTTCGCTGATCACCGGGAATATTATGACAAGGCCCGATTCAGTTATCTGCGAAGGGAGCCTTTTTAATGATCTGGATGCATCAGCTCCTGGAGGCGGCGATTTTACATATAAATATCTGTGGCAGGACAGCACTGCCTCGGGGACCTGGTTACCTGCAGCCGGTATCAACAATGCAGGTATTTATTCAGCCGACACTTCTACTTTCTCTGTCATCGAGGACAGGTATTTCAGAAGGATCGTATATTCCGGCCCCTATGATGTCTGCATGGACAACAGTGCGCCAATACAACTGACAAGGTACCATAAAATAACAGACAATACAATTGCTGCTGATCAGACTATATGCTCCGGTGATACTCCTTCGCCCCTGTCAGGGTCCTTACCTTCACAGGGGTCATTGACATATACGTACAATTGGCAGGACAGTATAAACGGAGGGATTTGGACTGACAGGGGGACAACAGATTTCACTTTTTCCCCACCATCGCTTTCTGACACAACCTGGTACAGGAGAATTGTTAACTCCTCAAAATGTATTGATGCCAGCTCTCCTGTTCGGATAGATGTCCATCAGCCTATATTAAATAATAGTATTACGCTCAGTGCAGGCAGTCTTACTGATACTACCGTTTGTAACGGGGCAATACCAAATATTTTAAAGGGTCCAGTGGCCACAGGAGGAACAGATATCCCGGGGGATTATGCCTATCAGTGGTTTTATTCGGAAGATAATATCTCATGGAACCCTGTTCCCGCATCCGGAACCGGAATAACCTACCAGCCACCTTCAATTATCACGGATACATATTACAAACGGCAGGTCATTTCCGGTTCATGTACCGATGAGAGCAATATTATTACTGTTGCTGTCCT
Source organism: uncultured Rikenellaceae bacterium (assembly GCA_964415855.1). Taxonomy (GTDB): domain Bacteria; phylum Bacteroidota; class Bacteroidia; order Bacteroidales; family VadinHA17; genus LD21. The sequence continues at coordinate 5,419 of CAYQBZ010000154.1, read as the reverse complement.
TCCACTGATTTCGAATAATATTATTTCTCCAGACCAGACAGTTTGCTATAATACCTCACCTGCTGTCCTGTCCGGAGCGGTGCTTGCAGGAGGAGCAGGCCCCGGCTCCTACACTTTCTTCTGGGAAGAGAGTCCGGATGGAACTTTATGGTCACCTGCTGCAGGAACAAATGATGCATCATCGGGGACCTATCAGCCTCCTGCCCTGACTGTTCCTATGAAGTACAAAAGAACTGTAAAATCGGGTGACAATGATTGTTGTATAAGTTTCTCCAATGTAATCGACATTGGTATTTATCCCCTTCCGACAGGAGCAATTACAAATACAGCAGATACAACTATTTGCGGTGGCTCGAATGTAAATCTGAAGATCCATCTTACCGGAGCTTCGCCATGGCAGGTTACTCCCAGTGAAAATTCAGTGGAAGGAGCAGTTGCGGTTTTGAATTCGGCTGATGATATTATCACATTGACTCCTGGTTCACCGGCTGCCGTCAATAATTACATCTACCAGATAAGGAACGTGGAGGATAATAACGGTTGTTTTGCAGCTTCACTCACGGGAGCGAAAAATACTGTAGTTTACCAGGTACCTGTATCCTATGCCGGTCCCGATGCCGACACCTGCGGTCCGACATACAACCTGAAAGCCATACCAACTGTGGGAACCGGAACCTGGAATCTCCCGGCAGAAGTGGTCGCATCAACATCCAACAGCTCTGACATGAGCGTAACAATAGATTCTTCCACTATTATCAATGGGACTGTATCGTATAAGTTCTACTGGGAAGAAATCAACTGGCAATGCAAGAACAAGGATTCCGTCGTCATCACTTTTAATAAGAGGATCACTTCAATAAATGCTGGACCGGATACATCTCTCTACTCCTTTGATAATATTATTTATATGGTTGCTGATCCTGTTATGGCATGGGAGACAGGTAAATGGACACTGGTCTCCGGGACCGGAAGCTTCTCGGATGATTCTGATAACAATACCCGGATCAGCAATTTATCAAAAGGATTAAATTCATTTTTATGGACAATAACTAACGGTGACTGTAGAAATGAAGATAAGGTCAATATTGAGGTATATGACCTTATTATACCGGAGGGTTTTTCTCCAAATAATGATGGGTATAACGATACCTATATAATAAAGGGCCTCGATCTTCCTAACCAGGTTGCTGAACTGACTGTCGTGAACAGTGCCGGCGCAGAGGTTTTTGCTGCCACTAACCGCGGCGGGCAGGAATTTAAGGAATGGGATGGTAAAAACTCAAATGGGGCCGACCTTCCGGAAGGGACATATTATTACTTGCTTAAAATCACTTCAAATGCTGACGGACAGGTTTTCAAGAAGAGCGGCTTTGTTATTCTTAAAAGGTATTGATGAAAGACTTTATATTTGCAGTTTACACCCGGATTAAGAAGATGAATAGGATAAAGCTGGTCTTGTTGTCTCTTTTCCTGTCTGGTTTCACCTCAGTACCGGGGCAGGCATTACCTGATTCAACCAGCATAAGCCTCGGATACCCTGTTTACAGCCAGTATCTGCAGAACGGCCTGGTGATAAACCCTGCTTATTCAGGCTCCAGGGGAGCTTTAAGTGCCTTTTTATCTTACAGGATGCAATGGATGGGAACAAAGGGATCTCCTGTAATACAATCTGTCTCCTTGCATACACCCATGAAGAATGACCGTGTTGCGCTGGGTCTAACGGCACAGTTCATGCAGTTCGGCTTTACAAAGGCAACAAGTATCTATGGAAATTATGCTTATCATATAAGAGTTGCAAACGGGAAATTATCCTTCGGGCTCAAAGCAGGTGCGGATATTTCAAACACTGATTATACAGGTATTTTGCTTACAAATGCCGGAGATCCTGTCTTCACATCAAATGACAAACCCTACATTCTCCCAAATGTTGGTGCTGGGATTTATTATTACAGCGATAAGATATTTGCCGGATTTTCGGTGCCATCGTTCCTCAGCTATAAGAAAACCGGCACGGGTTCAGTGCAGGCCTACCACAGCTTTAATGAATATGATCTTATCTTCACTGCCGGGGGATTAATAACCTTTTCACAATTTTTCAGGTTCAAACCTTCTTTACTGCTAGACTATTCCCTGCAGGAAACAAAAAAGCTCACTCAGTTAGATATTAACGGTAATTTTATTTTAGCTGATCTTATATGGATAGGAGGATCGTGGAGAACATCGGAAGAAGTTGCTGTGGGAATCGTCCAGGTGCAGATCAATCAGCAGTTGATGTTCGGATTCTCATATGACTATCCTGTAGGGAGGATGAATTCTTATTCAAAAGGATCGAGTGAATTTATTTTAAGATATGAATTCGGGTCCAGGATTAGTGCAGCTAATCCGAAGTATTTTTAAAAGTATGGTGCACAGACTATTATATATTTTTTCAGTTGTATTTATTATATCAGCTCTTCCCTTGCGAACGACGGGCCAGCAACCCTCTGTTTATGAGGTTAAGAGGATGTCATTCAATTCGGATCTTTTCAGTGATATATCACCGGTCCTTGTGAGTGACGGGATAATATTCTGTTCCGACAGGAGGTTCAGTGCCATTAAGGACCGGACTGCCTACGATGGCCGCCGGCTTTACAATATTTATATGGTTGAAAGAAAAGACACCGCTGACTGGGGGAAGCCTGAAGAATATAAAAGTGATAGAAGCTCACTCTTCAATAACGGACCATTATGCCTGGCCCCGGATGGTAAAACGGTATATTTTACAAGTGATATTGAAACAGGTAAAGCAGCGCGGTCGAAGACTTTCCAGAACCATAACGGGATCTTCATTGCTGAAATATCAGGGACTGACCTGGTTGCATTGCGTCCATTTAAATATAATAGCATGCAGTATGACGTTGCCCAGCCATCTTTAAGCCGGGATGGACAGTACCTTTTCTTTTCTTCTGACATGCCTGGCGGTCAGGGAGGGGCGGATCTGTATTATTGTGAATTAATTAATGGTGAATGGTCAGATCCTGTAAACCTCGGGCCTGAGGTAAATTCACCCGGGGCTGAGAACTTTCCTTATTTGCACTCTTCAGGCAGGCTATATTTCACGTCAGATCGAAATGGGGGGATAGGAAACTTCGATATTTATTATACAACATTAAATCTTGGTTCATGGGAAGAACCGGTACTCCTTCCTGAACCTATAAATTCTACAGCGGACGATTTTGCCCTTGTTGCCGCTGAAGATCTGCAGACAGGTTATTTCTCCTCAAACCGGCAGAGGAATGACGATATTTATGAGTTTAAATCTACTATACGAAGATTGCCGTCCTGCAATGAGCTGGTGGAGAATTACTATTGTTTCCGTTTTATGGAAGAGAATGCTGTTAAGTTCGACACCTTACCCTTCAGGTATGAATGGAAATTTGGTGACAATAATAAAGATTCCGGACCTCTCGTGGAACATTGTTACGAGGGGCCCGGTACGTATATTGTCCAGCTCGATGTTGTTAATCTGGTTACTGGTGAGGTATTGTATAATGAGAAGACTGATACGCTTGTCCTTCGAGAGGTTGAACAAGCGTATATCACAGCACCTGATACTGTCAACGCCGGGGACAGGATAATGATGAACGCGGATAAAACAAACCTCCCGGGGTGGCAGATAGAACAGTATTACTGGAACTTTGGCGATGAAACGATAGATATTGGCAAGGAAGTTGCTAAGTCATATATTAAACCCGGAACCTATAATATTCAGCTTATTGTTACAGATAAAGCTGTTCCGGGAGGTAGTGCACGGGAAGTGTGTGTTTCGAAAAATATTATCGTAATACCCCTGCCCTGACACTGAAAATGACTAATTTTGGATTTTTATGAAGTTGAAGAGGCCATTATATAAAAAATTAATTATCACTTTCTTACTTGGGATATCATTTGCCTTGGCATTGCTTGCCCAACCGGTACCCGGCGTTGATGAAAATATTCCCTTTCTCGTGACTTTTGGCAAACAGGGCGAAACATCGTGGGGAGATGATGATTTTAACCAGATATGGTTTTTTACTATTCCGGTGGATTTCAAGCAGCAGATATACATCAGGATTTTTGATCCTGATTGCGGTGGGGAACATGATGAGATACAGGGTATTTTCAATACCAGGACATTATTTTCTGTTTACGGAGGCAAGGGAGTAGATCCGGATAAGAATGAAGATTCCAGGGGACTTCTGAACGGAGTAAACTATAAGGAAGGAAATCTGCTGGCTTCAAGGGTTTTTGGAAGCGAAGCAAGATATGACAATAAGTATTTTACTTTCGGACCATTCAATCCTGCTGAAGGAGATTATAATGAAAAATGGAACAGTTATATATTTAAAATAGTATGCGAAGGAGTCAGTGGGGATGACGGGAACCTTTACAGGTATTTCCTCAGTCGCGATCCTGATAATAACATCCCTGTTGAAGGAGCCAATGCATTTACTTATGAATACACCTTCAGAATGTGGAATGATTTTAAAAGTGTTGCACACATCTACCCTTATATTGATACAGGTATAGTATCTGTCAAACAACGTAATTTTGACTGGGACAAAGATGGGTATATTATTGTGGCATCGCATTACAAGCAGGGTGTCCCGGTACCCATTTCAGCAGAAAACAACTGGGTAGAGTCAACCATCCCTATTGAACCTGCAGAGAATAATTCTTCCCTTGACTTTCAGTTTCATAAATTACAGGAGAAGGATGGTGGCCTTGTGAAAAATAACAATGTGGTAATAACCCTTGAGAACCAGAGAGGCGATGCACTTCAGTTTTATAGCTCCCCGATTGGCGGTGTACCGGTTTATCAGCCTAAGACAGTGATAATACCAATTAAGAGATAATGAATGCCTGTATTGAATTTTAATGTCATAAGAAAAGAAATCTCGGGCACCATTGTGTGCTTATTTTTGTTATCAGCTGCCCTGAACGGACAGGTATATAGTTTTAAGAATTACGGGGCTGAAAGTGAGATCCCAAGCTCATTTATTTATACTGTAAATCAGTCTGATAATGGATATCTGTGGCTCGGAACAACAAATGGTCTTGCACGTTTTGACGGTTTCAGTTTTTTTAATGTTCAGTATCCTGATTCATCATCATTAAGATACCCGACAACAAGTTATAAGGACAAAAACGGAACTTTATGGTTTGGCTGCAGTGATGGCTCTGTTTATTATACTGTTGATAATACTCTGGTTTCTGTTCCTCTGCCAAATTCAAGAAGCATAAGTGATATTGTCCAGGGTCCTGATGACCTGATTTATATTATTCCTCAGGGGAAGGCCGTATTCAGCATCAATCCTGACAATCCTGCTGAGATTCATCAGTATTCCGTTGCCAATGATCCTGTTATGTTCTCGGCTTCATTTACTCCTGACGGGAAATT
>CAYQBZ010000153.1:0-7726 GCA_964415855.1 uncultured Rikenellaceae bacterium | reverse complement strand
CTTTAGGGGGCTGTTCATCCGCCTGTGGTGGATGAACGGGGGTAATATTTATCAGAAGCGTATTGTATATTTCACCTTTACTCTTGCTTCATATGCCTGCGGTTTGAAACGCTCAAGCGGATCGATAAGAGGAGAATTGAATGTAAGGAATATCTCTTTCCCGGGTTTCATTATCCACTGAAACCTCGATTGCAATCCGAGGGTCTCACTCTGGTTCTCATACTGGGCAAAATTGTACCACGACAGGTTAGGACTGAAAAGAAAATTCAGGTTGAGACGGTATATCTGTGTCACAAAGCTGCCGTCAGGAAGATCAACCCATTTCCTGTCAGATTCCATCCCGACAAACAATGGTACAAATACTTTATAGCCCAGTTGCACCAGCCAGTCTGTTCGTTTACCCGAGTAGAACGATCCGAACCCGATTTTCGTCGCTGCCCAGAAATTTCTTCTTTTGGCTGACGTTAACTGCAGTGAATGTCTCCAGAAGTTATATTCATCAACAGGGATGACATAATTCTCAAAAATATTGAAGTCTTTTTCGAGTGCTTCAAACTGGTATTGTGTTGACAGGGAAATAATGTCACCGCTAAGGAAAATAATATCTGCAATATTAAAGTCAACCTGGGAAGTCTGCAACCCTCCATTTTTCAGATCGGTTATAAATACATATTTAAGTCCCGATTTAACCTGCATAACAGGTGAATTTTCCGGACGTGGACCCACCCCGACACCACCGTAAAAGTTCCTGATGTTTTTTCGGGGCATAAAGCCGAGTCCCGGTGTGAAATCTTCTCCTATCTGAAGGTAACCTGCCCTGAAATTGAACATATCATTCGGAAAGTTAAGCTCTGTCCCGAATGATATGTCGTTGCCCGTAAGGCTTTCAGTGAATGATTTCAAGCCATAAAGATTATATGTAAGTATCTTATTTTCTGAGATTTGCGAGCTAGCTAATCGTAAATCTATACCTGCCATGGAGTTACTGAGGTCAGCAAAAGCATTCCCGTTTGTTGCAATAATTCCTACGGATGATTGTTTCCCGATGTTCCTTGATATTCTACCGACAGTATACCCAGGATTTTCCCATTCGTTATCATCTTTTATATGCAGAATACCAATATTCCAGTCACCTATCTTCCCGGTAAATTTTCCGCCATATTTAATAGGAACGGGATTTCCTGCGGAGTCAAGACCTATTCTTCTTGAGAAGTATGGTATCATCTGGGTAGCCTGGGTATTCTCCCGGTCGCCGTTTATACCAAAGCTGAAATAATTTGAACCATCAAGGAAGAAATCACGTTTCTCGGGGAAGAAAAGACTGAACCTGGTGAGGTTTATCTGCTTCTCATCAACCTCTGTCTGGGCAAAGTCGGTATTTACCGTGACGGCAGCTTTCAGCGATGGGGTTATCTGGTAAAAAACATCTGCACCTCCGTCCAGAACAGATTTTGGATCCTGATCCTGCTTTTTGCTGGCACCACCGGTCAGGTATGGTATAATATCAAGGCCTATCCCCTGAGTAATGTTCGTCAATCCGGTAATTCTCCCTTCGTCAGATATCTGAAATCTGTCAGCATTTACTGATGTGGCCGGCCAGTACGACGATTCTGATTTTCTTTTGATATGCCTGATAAGCTTTAATCCCCAAGTGCTGCTGCCTTTTTTAAATCCAAGAGTCTTGAATGGGATGATCAACTCACCTTCCCAGCCGTCTGATGTAATTTTTGCTTTGCCGTCCCATAGTCCATCCCATGATTTATTAAAATCTTTTCCATTCTCGCTGACAAGAGCATCCCCAATGCTTCCCCTTGGACCGATCTGGAACCAGTAACCGTTTCTGCCGTCAAGGTAGGTGTCGAATATTACCTGTATCCGGTCATCCTCACCAAGACTTACATCACGAGCCAGCTCTTTTGCTGTAATACCCTGCGGATCATCAAAACAGTGCACCCCGACATAAATATACTCATGGTCATAGAGGAAATAGAATTCAGTTTTTTCAGAAACAGGTTCCCCGGGTCTGGGCTCTCTCTGGTATAACTCATTTATCATTGAAGCCTTCTTCCATACTTCATCGTTTACAGATCCATCAATTACAGGAGGTTTTTCAGTGAACACAGCTTTAATTTCCGACTGGGCGTTGAGGGATACTGTAACTGTAATCAGTAGCGAAAATATCGTCAGAAAAGGTCCTTTCATATATGTTAACTGGATATTTGCGTTTCAACATGGTACAGAAGCACTTGCCAGATTGCTTTGCACACCAATCGTACCTTGATATTACTAAAAGGGAGGCAAGTTAAAAAAAATATGCATTTTTAAGTTGTAAAAAGTATTAACTTTCACATGATTTTCAGAAAAGATGAAAGTAGTTGCCGATGATAAGATCCCTTTCCTGCAAGGTGCACTTGAGCCATATGCTGACGTGATCTATCTGCCTGGAAAACAAATAGACAGGGAAGCCCTTCCGGATGCTGATGCTTTGCTGGTAAGGACACGGACCAAATGTACAGAAAGCCTTTTAAAAGATACTCCGGTAAAGTTCATTGGTACGGCAACGATAGGCTTCGACCATATTGATATCAGGTATTGCAAAAAAAACGGGATATTATGGACAAATGCCCCGGGATGTAACTCATCTTCTGTATATCAGTATATCACGGCTGCTCTCCTTAAGCTTGAACAGGATCATCATTTCCCGCTAAAAGGAAAAACAATGGGGATTGTGGGAGTTGGAAATGTAGGATCGAAAGTTGAAAAGATTGCCAGGATACTGGGGATGAATGTTCTTCTTAACGATCCGCCCAGGGCAAGGAAGGAAGGGAACAGAAATTTTGTCCCGTTTAGAAATATTCTGTCGGATGCAGATATTATTACAGTTCATGTTCCTTTAAATATAGTTGGAAGGGATAGGACCTACCACCTTTTTGACACAAAAATTTTCAGAAAGGTGAAGAAGAGAGCATGGTTCATCAATACATCAAGAGGGGAGGTAGCAGAAACTGATTCTGTGAAAAAGGCACTCGGATCGGGAAAGCTCTCAGGTGCAATTCTCGATGTATGGGAGCATGAACCCGATATAGACCTCGATCTTATGGCACAGACCTTTATTGCAACTCCCCATATTGCAGGTTATTCAACAGATGGAAAAGCCAACGGTACATCAATGGTTGTTAACGCTTTAAGTAACTTTTTTAATTTGCCTCTCAAGAACTGGTATCCAGTCAATGTTCCGACTCCGGCTAGCAGTGAAATTTCAATTGATGGCGACAGCAGGCCGGATGATGAGATACTCAGAGAGGCTGTTTTTCATTCTTATAATATTGCGGAGGATGATCTTAAATTTCGTTTTTCACCATCTGATTTTGAAAAGCTGAGAGGTGATTATCCGCTTAGACGGGAATTTCCTTCGTACACCCTCAACCTTCGGTCGGGGAGTGATATGGTAAGACAGATGCTCGAAATGACCGGATTTGTAATTTCAGGCCGATAAACTAATGAGTGAGTGGTTGAATAAAAGTCCGTAACTTATAACACTTAATATCATTTCAATGATGAAATCAGGAAAAATTTCGAGACGATTATTTGCACGATCCATGGCTCTTACGGGAATTGGATCGGCATGCCTGCCTCTAACCGGCAACTTTGTATCTGCCAGTATTGCTCACTCTGGTCAGGCCGTAAGGGAGAATCTGAAACTCAGTCTCAATGCCTATTCATTTAACAGGCCTCTTACCAATGGCACAATGACTATTAAAGATATGCTGGATTATTGTGTGAATACAGGATTTGACGGCATTGACCTGACCGGCTATTATTTCCCGGACTATCCTGCTGTTCCTTCAGATGAGTTGATATACAGCATAAAAAGAAAAGCATTTAGGATAGGCCTCGAAATTTGCAGTACGGGTGTCAGGAATGATTTTACATGGGCTGATCCTGTTAAAAGGGCAGAGGAGAAGAAGCTTGTTAAAGATTGGATTATTGTGGCTGAGAAGCTTGGTGCGTCGTTTATCAGGATCTTCACAGGAACATTGTCGAAAGAAGCATTTGCCTGGGATGAAAGATTAAAATGGATAGCTGACGATGTAAATGAATGTGCGGAATACGGGAAAAATCATGGTGTGGTGATCGCAGTTCAGAATCACAACGACTATCTTAAGACAGCCTCTGAAATTGACGTTCTGTTTAGGTTGCTGGACCCTGAATGGGCCGGTCTAATGCTGGATATAGGCAGCTACCATTCCGCCGATCCGTACAAAGAGATAGCTCAAAATGCCAGGTATGCCATATCGTGGCAGTTAAAGGAAAAAGTGTATATTAATGATAACCAGGTAGATACAGATTATACAAAGATCATGTCCATTGTCAGGCAATGCGGGTTCACTGGTTACCTGCCTCTTGAAACGCTGGGGGAAGGAGATCCTGTTACTAAGATTGATGCATTGTATAAAAAGGTTTCAGGTGTTATTAAAGGGTAGGAATCAGATATGATAAATAGAATGACTATAAAGGTAAAGATGCCTTTTCTCACGCATTAGCCTGATTTGATCAGACGGATACCTTTTCAGTAGCCATTGCATACTCCTTTGCCTGGAACACGAATGCCTGCAGTCTTGTGTCAAGTGATACGGAATCCTGCCCGTCATATGCGATATTGATAAACGGGATATTGTTATGGTCCTTCCTGAAGTTATCGCTTACAGCGGCAATAAGAGTACCTGGCATACAGGTGAACGGAAGTATGGCAGCCAGCCCTGAGACACCCCTCTTGGTAAGAGCGACAGACGTTCCCATTGCAATAGGTGGATCACCGTCATAGTACTGGTTCACATAAGTGTTGCATAGGCTCAGCATATCGTGCAGCGATACATCCTTCTTGTGGTCGGTGAATTTGGTAATTCCCCTAAGCAGGGATGCGGCAATTACATCCTGGCCGATCCCCTGTATTTTAGATTTTATTATCCCCCGGGTATCATTCTTCCATTTACTGTCTCGGGTAAATCTGTGGGTTGAATAAAGGATCCATTCCGAGAAAGGACCGATAACCACCTCAACACCAAGGTCTTCAAGCCGGTTTGCTATATTACCGTTACAGGAAGCATTGTCGCGCATAAATATCTCCCCGATAATAGCTACAACGGGCTTCCTCTTGCTCTTGTCGACTTTCACGGACATAAAATCCGTTGCTATTCCCGTAAGCGTTTTATGGAGACCCTTTGATCCGTTTTCAATGCATCTTTCCAGTAAGACCAGCGATTCTGCGTAAAGCTTATCACAGTCTCCTTTATTGATTTCATAAGGTCGTGTTTCCCTGTAAATCTTACGGAGGTAGTCTGCCACCACAAATCCTTTCCATGCGTTTATCCTGAATTTCTGACCGTGTTCACCTGCAACATCTTCATAGGATGTATCGTTGGAAGGTGTTATAAGTTCTGCTTCTGGAAATCCTAGACGGTCAAAAAGAATCCTGTGAAACTGGTTATACTGGCCGAACCTGCAGGGTCCGTTATGATCGGGCATGAAGAAACTCATCTTAGAAGGATCTGCTCCGGGTTCTGTCAGCTTTTTTACAAAGCTTCCGGTAGTACATATCATCGGGAAACACTCTTTAGATGAGGTATATTTCCTGCCTATTGCCAGGTCCTCTTCAGTCTGCCTGGGCAGAACTTCCGAAGGTATCCCGCAACTGCGGGCCGCAGCTGCTATCATGTAGGCGCCATCGTTCATATAGGGAAAGTACAGTACCTTCTCTTTTTGAGGCGCCGGAGGACTTGGCCGTGGTCTGAAGATCTTCAGGTCTTTCTTTTCATTCTGTTCAGCACCCTTGAGACTATCGAGGAAAGCTTCGATACGGGTTATCATGCCGGCATCGGCTGAATGTTCATCAACTTCAAGATGAAGGAAAGGTTTGCCTTTCAGCTCTTCAGTTACATAATGCCATATGAATGAGTCAGGGCCGCAGCGAAAGTTACTGATATAAACAGCATGCATGTTATTATTCTTTGCAACCATCATAGCTGCCGCAATTACTTTTTGACCGTTTGGCCAGTACATATTCCGGTAGTTCTCAAAAATGTTATAAGGCGAAAGGTCAAGCATATCAAGAGGAATGGGCATTACGTCCTGATTTATGAGCTTTTCCACCAGGCCCAGGTTAAGATGCTGATCCGTGCTGTTATAAGGTCTTCCCAGCAAAACAACAGGTCTGCAGTTCGGAGGGATTGACTTAAGTACGTCCTTCCCATAATCTATCAGCCGTTTTTCAAATGAAGTCTGAATTTCATCAGCCTTATAAACTGCTTTCTTTATCTCTGTCTTGTTTAATCCGAATTTCTCACTGAAATAAGTGGTCATTTCACCGATTAAAGCTCTTTCAAAGAATCTGAAATGCAGTGTTGGTGTCAGAAGCCTTGATTCATCCACCTTACCACGCAGGGCAGCTTTTACCATGAAAGGATATGTCTGTATCCACGGGCAGTTACAATTAAAGGTCTTATTACCCTCTTTTTCCTTTCCATTAACAACAAAAGGGAGAAATATATAATCAACACCCTTTTCGACAAGATCAATAACATGACCATGCATAAGTTCAACAGGAAGACATGTCTCAGTGGTAATAGTCTCTATTGACCTGGTTACCAGCTTTTTATCTGATTCTCTTGATATTACGACGGTAAATCCCAGTTCTTCAAAAAAGGTTCTCCAGAAAGGGAATTGCTGGTAGAAAACCATCAGGGCTCTGGGTATTCCGATAGTTGTGGATTTCCAGGGGTCTTTTTCCACAAATCCCTCCATAAGCATATCTGTCCTTATCTTGAACAGGTTAGGGATATTATTCTGTATCTTTTTTCGGTCGTCGGTTTCCCACTTTTCACACCGGCCTCCATAATAAAGCGATTTTTTCTCTCCGGTAATTTTAACCCTCCGTATTTCACAATGGTTGGTACATTCCTGGCATACGAACTTGCTCAGGTTATATGTCGCATTTCTGACTCCAAAGCCTTTGAACCTGGATTTCTGACCTTCTGCCATAGATCGTTTCGCCAGGATTGCTGCTCCTATAGCCCCCGTGACATCAAAATGAGGAGGTATAATTATCTTTTTACCCAGGACCTGTTCAAAAGCGGCAACTACAGCTTTATTGTTTGTAACTCCGCCCTGGAAGAATATCTTTTCTCCGATTTTCCTGTCACCAACTACTTTTTGCAGGTAGTTATATACTATGGAGTAAGCCAGTCCTCCAACGAGATTTTCATTACGGGCTCCTTTCTGCATGAAAGAGTTCAGATCAGATTCCATGAACACGGTACACCTGTCTCCAAGCTTAACGGGGCATTCCGAATTAAGTGCCATACAACCGAACTCTTCGACAATATTTATATCAAGCTTTTCTGCCTGCTCCTCGAGAAATGATCCGGTACCCGCGGCACATACCTTATTCATCTCAAAGTCAACCACAACACCATTCTCTATGCTGATATATTTTGAGTCCTGTCCGCCTATTTCAAAGATCGTATCTACAGTAGGATCATAATCGATGGCTGCTGTTGCCTGTGCTGTTATCTCGTTCCGTATAGTGTCAGCGCCGATAAAATCGCCTGTGAGGTATCTTCCCGATCCTGTTGTTCCTGCACCTATCACTGTAACCTTGTCACCAATTTCGTCATATATTTCAGAAATACCTTTCATATAAAAAAAAACACGGGATTGCAAAGTAATT
>CAYQBZ010000152.1:0-7795 GCA_964415855.1 uncultured Rikenellaceae bacterium | reverse complement strand
TCTGCTCGTGTAGTACCGAAAACACTTCTTCCCTGTCTGTCTTTGACACCATAAACCACTGAGTACCCGGAATTTTCTTCATTACAGCTAGTACAGGCACATTCCTGTAGTCAATGCCATTCAAGGTTCCGAGGATCCCCCTGACAGCCATGGAAGCCGGTAATAAATCTTCAGATACAGGTTTCTTCAATATCATTTCAGTATTTTCAAGATGCCTCAGTTCATTAAGATAAATAATCTTGTCACCCTCTCTCCGGAGTAAAAGTGTTTCAGCACTCTTACTGGAAGTGGGCCACGACTGAATAAGCGGATGAAGAACGATGCTTGGATCAACTCTTATAACCAGTATTCCCAACACCAGTGAATCATCAACACTGTGGTCAATTAAAGGGACCATCAGGTCCAGATGTGTAAACCTCACCAGGCTATCCCTCTCAAAATCAGTAAGCAATACTTCACAATTCTTAATTATACCCGGTATCAACGGTTTAAGACGAGTTTCAACAATAGAATCTTCAGACGGATATGAAAGTGATATTTTGCCTTGGGGATCAAGCAAGAGAGCATCCCTGTAATCAAAATTCTCTGTAAGTAATTTCAGGTTCTGTAAAATATCTTCGCGCAGGTTCTGATCTGAATTGTCCAGAAGAAATTCAGCCAGTTTTCTGACCAGTATGATATTATCTCCAAGGAATTTACCGTTGCCGATCCGTTCAGTACGCCACTGGGTGATCTGCCTGATCTTAAGATCCGCAATGACAGAAAGCTCGAGTTGCTTTTCTGTTAAAAGAGTCCTTTTCTGGTAATTATGATAGAAGATACCGAGTACCAGGATACATAAAACAATAACAACAAACAGTATTATAAGGGACCAGGCTACTGGTGGTTTTTGTCTTTGTGAATTCATTACACTTCCCTCTTTATGAAAACCGAAGCAAAAATGGATACCAGGAGAATAGCTATGATTATTAACAATGACAGTACTGTCGGGATCTCAATATTAAAGAATGATATAAGCATCTTAAATCCGACAAAGGAAAGAACAAAAGACAGTCCCACCTTAAGGAAGCGGAAATATCCCATAATACCGGCTATTGCAAAATAAAGGGAACGCAAACCCAGAATTGCAAAAATATTAGATGTATATACAATAAATATATCCTTGCTGATGGCCAGTATTGCAGGTATGCTGTCAGCAGCAAATATCAGGTCCGAGGATTCAACCACAAGCAGGACCAGGAAAAGTGGTGTGGCTAAAAACTTCTTATCTACTCTTACAAAAAATTTATCGCCATGCATCGATTCCGTGACAGGCAGAAACTTTCTGAAGAACCTTATCACAGGATTTTTTTCGGGATCAACTTCAGCACTTTTATGAATAAGCATCCTGATCCCTGTAAAAACAAGAAAGGCACCAAATATTAAAACTATCCAGTGGAACTTATTAATAAGGGCAATGCCGGTAATGATGAATATGCCTCTCATTATAAGAGCGCCGATAATTCCCCAGAACAGTATCTTATGCTGGTATTGATCGTTAACAGCAAAATAAGAGAATATAAGAATGAACACAAAAATATTGTCAACGCTCAGGGAATATTCAATCACATAACCTGTAAAAAATTCCAGCGCACTGTCATTCCCAAATTCGAATAAAATAAAAAGATTAAATGCCATTGCAAGCAAAACCCAGACAAAACTCCAGATAACAGCCTCTTTGACAGGTACTTTATGTGATTGCTTGTGAAAAATTCCAAGATCAAGAGCAAGTATCAGGAAAATAAATATATGGAATCCTATCCAGAAAAATATGCTTATTGTCATGAAATCTGTCTTAGTGTGCAAACATATAAAAATATTTCCTTAAATCTTTACTAACTTTACCGCGATGCAAATCCTTATCTGTATACCATTCATTATGAAAAGATCTATAACAGGGCTTATTGTCATACTTGCTTCATTGCTGCCGAACAATACCTTTGCTCAGAAAAATACAGGGACAGCCAACCTTATTACAGCTTCGGACCTGGAAAGTTATGTAACATTCCTTTCTTCTCCATTACTTAAAGGAAGGATGAACGGGGAAGAGAGTCTTGATATAGCTTCCGGATACATAGCCTCGCAGGCTAAACTCCTAAATCTTAAACCGGCCAATGGGAACAGTTATTTTCAACCTTATTATATATTGAAAAAGACAATGGATCCCGAACGGACAAAAATCCGGATAGCCTCCGGTGATAAAGATACAATCTCTGACAATAAGCCCTTTTACCTTCTCTTACCAACGGGCCCCTCTGATATATCATTAGAAGGAGATGTAGTTTTTGCGGGATATGGAATTAAGGCTGATAAATATAAATATAACGATTTCGAAAATCTCAATACCGAGGGGAAGGTACTTCTTGTAATGGACAGGGCCCCCATGTCTGAAGATGGTAAGTCCTGTCTATTTGAAGAACCAAACTGGATCTCAATGATGAGCTTCCAGATGAAACTTACCACACTTATTTATACAAAGGCAAAAGCGATCCTTATTGTACCGGATCCAAAGTCGGGCTTTACTTCGATCGAAGAATCCAGTCCAAGTTTTGCAGGTTACCTGAAATCAAAAATGACACTTAAGGGTCAGGGAACTGAAGGATTTAATCCCTTAATGTCAGCTATGCCTAAAGTTATATTTATACACAGATCCGTTGCAGATTACCTTTTAAAAGACACAGGACACTCTCTGGAGACACTTCAGAGGAATATTGATTCAACAATGAGACCTAACTCTTTTGAAATTCCTGATAAGCATATTATGATCTCAGGAGTCACTATAACGGAAGAAAAAAGGCAAACTAACGTTGCAGGTTATATCGAAGGAAGGGATCCTGTGCTGAAAAATGAATTAATAGTGTTTTCAGGTCATTACGATCACATTGGCACTTCCGGTGATAAAGTAAATACGGGAGCAGATGATGATGCATCGGGTTGCGCTGCAATTCTTTCTATCGCTGAAGCTTTTCAGGGACTTGAGAAAAAACCACTCAGGTCGATATTGTTCTTATGGGTTTCGGGCGAAGAAATCGGTCTGTTCGGATCTGAAACATATGTGAATAATCCTCTCTTTCCACTGGAAAATACACTCGCTGATCTTAATATGGATATGATAGGACGGACCAGGAGCGTTGCTGATTCAACAGACGAGACTCCTATGACAGGTCCTGATACGGTTTTCGTGATTACCGGTGGACAAAGTAAAGAGTTACTTGAAATAGCTGATAACATTGACAGAAAAAGCAGGCTCGCTTTTGATTACAGTCTAAGTGGAAGAGATCATCCTTTACAATTGTTTTCAAGGAGCGATCACTTTAACTTTGTGGAAAAAGATATACCTGTCCTGTTCTTCACAACTGGTCTGCACTCCGATTATCATTCACCGCGAGACGTAGTTGAGAAGATAGACTTTAAAAAAATGGAACTGATCGCCAGGACGATGTATGAGATAGGTTTGACTCTTGCAAACAGAAAAACCAGAATAACAGTTGATAATCCGTATAGCTCATGGGGGAAAAGCAAATAAGTCGTAAAGAATTCTTTACCAAAGCCTTATCTGGCATTGCAGGTATTGGTTTAATATCCGGAAATCTAAGCGCTGAGGATTCTGCCCTTTCAGGATTAAGAGGCGTTGGAGATACAGGTCTTAAGGTAAGCCCCCTCTGCTTCGGTGCACCCAGGACAAATGAAGAATCCCTGATAAAATATGCTGTTGAAAAAGGAATGAATTTCATTGACACAGGTCGAGCATATGGTAATGGTAACAACGAACGGCTTGTAGGAAGGGCAATGGCAGGAAGACGGAAAGAGGTTGTTATTCAATCCAAGATAAGACTTGAAGAGAACGAATTACCCTCCAAAGGGAAAGGCCGGAAAGGAGCCGAAGAAATAAGGACCGTCCTGTCCACGAAACTTGAAGCCAGCCTTGAAGCTCTGAATACAGACTATATAGACATCCTGCTATATCATGATGCAATTGATGAAAATTTGTTGTTTCACAGCGAAGTACTTAAGTTTTTTTCAGATATGAAGAAGTCAGGGGCAATAAGGGCCGGAGGGTATTCAGCACATAATGAATATATGCACCTTCATGAAAGGAATAACAGGGAAGGCTTGTATGACACAATCATGATACCTTTTAATCCGAAAGGTTCATTTATTCATTCAGTTAATGGCAGGTACTCCGAATGGGATCAGGCGAAGCTTATTACAATCCTAGAAGAATCAGGGAGAAAGGGAGTAGGCATTGTAGCTATGAAAACCTGTTCGGGAGGGAAATTCACACCATCGCCGGGTATTGAGCCAAGTTACAAGGAATCGGTGCTGTGGGTACTCAAGCATAAATTCATAAGTTCAGCTGCTATTGCCATGGCAAATTTTGAAGAGGTTGACGAGCATACATCGTGGCTTCAGGGCTAGTTAATAGTAATCGTGAAGCGTTGTTATTCAGATTTTACCGGGAAAAAACATTTAACCGGAACAGCATATTTTTTGTCGATATCGGGGATGCCATTCCCATTTGTATCTTTCATTGAACCCAGATATTCCATCAGAGCCAGCCACTCCTTCCCCTCCTGCACCCCTTCAAATCCTTCGTCCATATCCATGACAGCTGTTTTCATATCGTATACCCTGTTGCCGTTAATGTCTTTGGGAACAACATTAATAAGACCTAAACTCATCTTTCTGATTATACCGAAAAATTCAAGAATATACGAATTGGCTGTTACAGAATAAAGAGCAGGGGCCTTCCTGGAAAAGTCTACAGATGACATAGTACTGTCAGCATGGACAATCTCGATATTCTTAATCTTCCTGAGAAACCCCTTCCCTGGATCATATTCTACCATCAGTCCTGAATAGTAACAGTAATTATCGGGAGTCGATTTATATGCAACCTGTAATATTTCCAGTATGCTCTTTAGTTCCTTCCCAGTAACATAAAGTCTTGAGAGGGGATAACCGGGCACATTATCATTCCCTGATCCCAGTGACATGATCCTGAAGATATCCGGTGCGGTCTGTGAACCGGGTATAATATTATCTCTGATTACTCCTGCAGCGACAATACTTATGTCTGTTCCGTCAGCTTCATGCCTGTTTACATAATATTGTATTGCGTCGGCAATTAACGGTCCCAGATTGCTTTCCCTGAAGTCGCCCATCTCGTTGCCTTCTATAGTGAAACTGCTTTCAGCCACGGGTTTATCATAGTCAAGTCCGATAGGTGCCAGAATTTCTTTTGTTATTCGTGCCTTTTCTTGCCCTATTAACCGGTCAACATTTGCATCTCCCCGGATCTTATCATCAACCTCTATCAGCTTATAACTCTCCAGATCCAAGCGCCCCTGCGAATATAAAAAGGACATCCTGCCTACGAACTTACCATATTCACCTGCCTGGACAATGGGGATATTATTAATAATGAACGGTTCATCCAACCTCGAATGGGTATGCCCGCTGACTATCAGGTCTATCCCATTTACAGCCCTGGCAAGATCAGCATCTTCTCCGTCCCATTCACCATTTTTATTTCTTGTTAATCCCGAATGAGAAATGCAGATAATTATATCACACTTCTTATCCTTTAATTCCTTTACCATTTTTCTGGCAAAGGGGATCTGTTTTGAAAATCTGACCGGGGCAGCTTCAGGAGATACGTTATCCGCATCTTTCCCTAATATCGAAAAAAAACCGATCCTGATATTATCCCTGGTAATAATGCAACTCCTTGAAAGAATATTTTCCGAGTACAGTTGCTCCAGCCCGTCATCGCCCGCATCCTTATCAGAAAACTCTGAATTACCTATCAGGAGAGCCGGTATACCGCCACTTTTAACAGAATTCCTGATTAATATTGCAAGTTTTTCAGGACCAAAATCAAATTCATGATTCCCTAAACAAGTAACATCATATCCCATGGTCTTCATCAGACGCAACTGAAAGCCAGTTTCCACTTCCAGGCTTTGAAAGAGGGTCCCCATTAGGAAATCGCCTGCATCAACTGCAACAGTAGTCCCCTCATTGTTCTCTTTCTCACTTTTTATCAGGGTAGCTATTCTTGCAAATCCGCCAACTGTCCTGTCATCGTTGACAGAAAGAGGAGAATAAGCAGACTCGGGAGAATATCCGTTAAGCCTGGAATGGAGATCATTGGTATGCAGAATAATAATTCTCCTGCCAGTCTGGGCCATAACTGGGATCTCTGTTATCAAAACCAGAATCAATATTATTATTTTTCTCATAGAAGGAAAACTTTCAAACAAAGCTAAATAAAAAATAAGTTCTTTTGATTCCGTGGACTCATCCTGACAGGGAACAACTGAACGATCAGACCACTTCAGCCACTACAAAAGTACTACCGCCTACAAATATTATATCTGAAGCAGAAGCATTTCTTCTGGCACTTATAAGGGCCGATATAACATCGGGATAACTTTCTCCCGTAAGATTATATTTACTTGCCTCCGATTTTAGTATTTGTTCATGCAATGCTCTGGGGATCGAAGCTCTGGTGAAGTAATATATGGCCTCCTTCGGGAAAAGAGGGAGAATAGATCCAAGGTTCTTATCATTAACAAAACCTGCTATAATATGTAGCCGGGTTTTTGGAATGCGCTTTACCTGTGCAAGGGTTTGCTCAAGCCCTTCCTTGTTATGAGCCGTGTCACAAATTATCAACGGATTTGAACTTAATACCTGCCATCTGCCTTTGATACCGGTGTTACTCACAACCTGCCTGATCCCGGTACTGACATCCTTGTCTGAAATCCGAAGAATATTCCTCAGACTGGAAACTGCTGCAAAAACTCCTTTCAGGTTTTTTACCTGACAATCACCTGGAAGCGAAGTCATTCCATCATAACTTTTACCTGTCATAAGATTATTTACCATGTACCTTCGCCATCCTTCATAACTCACTTCTTCCTCAAGATTGCATGAAAATATCCTGTCTGCAAAATCAATTTGTGCGCTGCATTCTTCAGCTTTTAAAGAGAAGACGTCTTTCGTGTCGGAATGCGTTTCACTTATTACAACAGGGATTCCTCTCTTTATAATTCCAGCCTTTTCCTTCGCAATCTTCTCAAAAGTATCACCCAGCAGGTCCATATGGTCCGATCCTATATTGGTGATCACCGATAATACAGGGAGTATTATGTTGGTAGAATCAAGTCTTCCACCCAGTCCAACCTCAATAACTGCCACATCCACCTTGCTTATTTCAAAATAATTAAAAGCCATGGCTACAGTCATCTCAAAGAAAGAGGGTTGCAACGATTCAATTATTACTCTGTGATTTTTCACAAAATCAATCACTGCTGCTTCAGAAATCACTGCGCCGTTAATTCGTATTCTCTCCCTGAAATCCTTCAAATGAGGCGATGTGTATAATCCTGTCCTGTAACCCGCTTCCTGAAGAATTGAGGCAAGCATATGAGCGACTGATCCTTTGCCATTGGTCCCTGCAACATGAATCGTCAAATACTTACTGTGAGGATGTCCAAAATATTCGTCCAGAGCCAGCGAATTATTCAAGTCATCCTTAAATGCAGCTTTTCCAATCCTGTAATAAGCAGGGAGCTTACTAAAGAGGAAATCAAGTGTTTGCCTGTAAGTCATTTGTTCCGTTGTTCAGTATTTAGTAGTAAGGGGGTAGTGTTGAAGCTGTAATAACTCTATTTAAATCTGGTACTGTGTTGTGCAAAATAACATACTTTCCATTCAGATACCAATATATGCTCAAAATTAGTTATTT
>CAYQBZ010000151.1:0-7809 GCA_964415855.1 uncultured Rikenellaceae bacterium | reverse complement strand
TTCAGCTCAAACCTTTAATTATATAAATACGTATTTTAATACATATTTTAATACGTATTTTCCAATTCTCATATATCTGTTAAATGGAGATACGCAAATTCCTGATTTCTCAATCCTGCAGTTTGTTTCGGGTTGTTGCATCCCAAAATTCTATATGAAACCGGGAGACTGCATTTATATTATGGCACGAAATGGTATGCAGATATTATACTGTAGATTTAAATTATGCATTGAATTACATTATCTTTAACACTAAACTGAGTTATCTTAAAAATTCCACAAAAAATTACAAGTACATGAAACATTTTCTGAGAATAATGCCATTTTTAGCTGCAATACTTCTATGTGCAGGATGCTCCGATTTGATGAAAGTTAATGTTACATCCCCTGATGGAAATATAAGGTTTAAGGTATTTCCGGCATCAGGTGAGGGCAATGGTGCTTTGGCGGGTTTTTCAGTTGAAGCAGGGAATAAAGCAGTTCTCCTTCCCTCATATATTCAACTTTCTGTAGCTGATCTAAGCCCCGGGAATGCCCTGAAAGCAGTAAAATCTGAGCTTAGTTCATACAGTGGCACCTGGGTTAACAATTTTGGAGAACGAAAGGAAGTTCCTGAGAATTATAACCAGGCAAAAATCTTCATGGAAAGCAATGAGATAAAGATAAATTTCATCATACGCATATATAACGAGGGAGTGGCTTTTGCCTACGAAATTCCGGAACAGGAGGGCAGGAATTCAGTGACAATTACTGACGAAAAAGTGCGCTTCAGCTTTCCTGATGACTACTCTGCATGGTCGGCTCCAAGGGCACAGGCCATGTACACGAAGGTAACGCTGAGCAATATTGACAAAGGATGTGAGAGGCCGCTGGTAATTGAATACGACAGCACACTTACCATAGCACTGGCAGAAGCAAAGCTGGTCGATTACGCAAGGATGAAATTCGACCCTGACTCTTCGGGAGGGATAGCAATCAGGAGTCGTCTCGACGGGGAGGTGCATAAATCACTTCCATTTCAGTCACCCTGGAGGGTAGTGATGATTGGCAGGAATCCCGGAGATCTCCTTGAAAAGGATTACCTTATGTTAAACCTGAACGATCCCTGTGCAATTGAGGATATTTCATGGATAAAGCCGGGCAAAGTGCTTAGGGAAGTAACACTGACCGATATCGGAGCAAAGGCAGCGATAGATTTTACTTCGTCACATAATATGCAGTATGTCGAATTCGATGCCGGGTGGTATGGTCCGGAGAACAGCAACGAATCTGATGCAACAACGGTAACTGTTGACCCTGCAAGATCAAAGGGTCCCCTGCACCTGCAGAATATTATTGAATATGCAAAATCCAGGAACATTGGTATACTGCTGTATGTTAACCGCAGGGCCCTTGAAAAACAGCTTGACGATCTGCTGCCATTATACAGGCAATGGGGTGTTGCCGGTATCAAATTTGGCTTTGTACAGGTTGGCACACAGGAAACAACAGCATGGCTTCATGATGCTATTAAAAAGGTGGCTTCCTACCAGATGGTAGCTGATGTTCATGATGAATACCGTCCGACAGGATTTTCCAGGACCTATCCTAATTTTCTGACAATGGAGGGCATCAGGGGTGATGAAGAGAGCCCGACCAACTCCCACACACTGATAACCATGTTCACGCGTATGCTCGCCGGCCAGGGTGATAACACCATATGCTATTATAATGAGAGAGTTGACAACAAGATGGGCTCACATGCCTCACAACTTGCAAAAGCAGTATGTCTCTTTAGTCCGCTGCAATTCATTTACTGGTACGATAAGGCATCCCCTTCCCTGAAGAAAGATGATGGTTTGTGGGGCACCACAAATTATATTGGAGATGAACCTGAACTCGAATTTTTCAACGACGTCCCAACTGTCTGGGATGAGACAAAGGTCTTGTATGCCAGGATTGGAGAATACGGTGTTATTGCCAGGAGAAAAGGAGAAGAATGGTTCATAGGAGGAATAAATGGTGACAATGCCAAGATGTTTTATCTGAATCTTGACTTCCTGGAACCGGGGGTACAGTATAATGCTTCATTGTATTTTGATGATCCATCTGTGGAAACACGTACCCATGTGAGGATTGACAGGGTCACATTCAGGAGAGGGGATATATACAATGCTAATCTGAAACCAAATAATGGTTTTGCAATGCATCTGGAACCCTTGAAATAATTATTACCATTCTTCCGTCAGTTACTTACAGTGTAATTTACCGGCACCACCTATGGAATAATTGTATGAAAGAATGATTTTAGACCGGGATATTTTCCCACAACACGGTAAACATCACATTCCCTGCAGATGGTATTCTTACACGAGATCCCTTTTTCAGATGCTTCCCAGCATGGACAGGAATTACTTTGAAAAGCCTGGCATTTGTAACGTTCCTCAACAGGGCATTCCCTGACGGCCCAGCAGGGTATCAGAGCCAGTAAAGATCTTATCCCGGAAATGTTTAAGCCACCCTCATTCAGCAACTTATGAAAATATTTTAATCTGAGTATGTCCACCCGGGAAAATAGATTCCTTTTCGATTCTTTCGTAAACGGAATAATTAGTCCCTTATCAATGTACTGCCTTATGGAATGTGCCGGGATTCCGGAAAGTTCTGAGGTTGTGCCCAGAGTGTACACCGGGGTGGTGCTTTCAACTGAAATATTCTCCATGACTTTAGTGTTAATTTATTAACAACGTGAATTTCAGAATTTTATATAACAAAACGCATTGTTTAATAAAAAAATATAATACATTTACAAATATATGATTTACCCAGTACAGTTATTCTGTATTCTGCATCTCGTTTTATTTTTTTAATTTCAAAACGTAACCTATCCCACTCCAACCTGTTCAAATTCATAAGGTTGGTCAAAGCAACTAATTTGCACAAGGATTAATATTCTGGTCATTAAAAGGACTAATTACTTCTGGTTCTGAAATAATACATAAATAATTATTCAAGTAAAATTGAAAATCATTTCCCGTTAATGTATGTTGAGCATGTCAATGCCTGTCATCAAACTTTTTAATTAATACTATAATCATGAAACAAATCTACCCATCAATTAAGAATTGCTTAGTCTCAATCTGCATCTGTCAGTTAGTTTTCGTTTCGGGAAATGCACAATGGTCAACTGATCCAACAGTAAATAATGTAGTCTGTAATACAGGAGGAAGCCAAAGCGGACCTGTGATTACAACTGACGGCTATGGTGGAGCAATAATATCTTTTGTCGAAAATGTTGATATCTATGCACAAAGGATCGATGCCAATGGAAATGATCAATGGGCCAGCAGAGGAGTGGGAATATGTACTGATCCGGAAGGTCAGGCTTACCAGCAAATTACAAGCGATGGTGCTGGCGGCGCTATAATTACCTGGCAGGATTATCGAAGTACCATCAAATATGATATATATGCACAGAGGATTGATGCAAATGGGATCGTACAATGGACTTCCAACGGAGTCGCAATCTGCACAGAGGGGACAACAGGATACGGCTCATCTTAGCCACGCATTATATCCGATGGCGACGGAGGAGCTATAATTATCTGGCAGGACTACCGGAACAACAGCACCTCGGGCATCGATATCTATGCACAAAGAATAAATGCCATTGGTGCAATTCAATGGGCTCCCAACGGAGTGGCTATCTGCACTGCTGCCCTTAATCAAAACGATCCTCAATTATGTGGTGACGGAGCAAACGGTGCATTTATTGTAGGGGGAGATGATCGTCCGGTATTTAATGGTGACATCTACCTCCAAAGGATAGATGCCAGTGGAGCTGTTCAACTTACTGCAGACGGAGTGGCAATAGCTACCAGATCCAACTGGCAGAGATATCCTCAGATTTGCAGCGACGGTTCAAACGGTGCAATAATTACCTGGCTAGATCAATATAACGGTAATGATGACGTGTATGATCAAAGAATAGCTTCAAATGGTGCTGCCCAGTGGACTGCCAACGGGGTTTCTGTCTGCCTGGCGACGGATCTTCAGCGATATCCTCAAATCAGTAGTGATGGTGCAGGTGGAGCAATAATTGCCTGGTATGACTACCGGAACAGTGTATTTAATGCGGATATCTATGCACAGAGGATTAACGCCGCCGGTACTGTTCAATATCCTTCCGATGGAGTTGCAATATGCACGGCAGCAGGCCATCAATATTCACCTCGAATTATAAATGACGGCTCTCTGGGTGCAATAATAACCTGGTACGATTACCGGGTAAGTACACTTAATCCTGACATATATGCTCAGAGGACTGATGCAAACGGGGCTGTTCAATGGACTGCCAATGGAGTGGCAATATGCACAAATTTAGCTATTCAAACTGATCCACAGCTTATAAGTGATGGCTATGGCGGGGCTATAATTACCTGGCCTGACAGTCGTAGCGGTATAAATAATTATGATATATATGCTCAAGAGGTGGCTTATAATGGCGTTTTAGGAAATATAACGACTGGTGTTCAGGAAAAGCCCGAAAGTTATCAAAATTCATTTTTATCACAAAATTATCCTAATCCATTTAGGCAAAGCACTAAAATAAGATATAAAACAGGGACCAGGCAATTAGTATTACTCAAAGTAAGTGATTTGTACGGCAAAACAATAAAAGTCTTAACTAACGAAGAACAACCAGCCGGGACCTACGATCTGGATTTTGACGGATCAAAAATCCCTGCTGGAATATATATTATTGAGCTGCGGGCAGGATTATTTAAGGAAACGAAAAAGATGATCATTCTGGAATGATATATGAAATTATGAGAAAGATTCTTCTGTCAGTTTGCATAATCTGTATCACTATCCGCGCATTTCCCGGGACAAATAATCCCGACTGCCTTGATAAAACATTCAGTTTCTTTAAAGTTTTTGAAGGTTTTTATCTGGAGGATTGCCAGTACTCAGAATTTGGTTCGTATGAATTCTGGGTAGATCATGGATCCAGAAACATGTCAACGCGATTAAGGCTGTAGGTGGAGAAGTACTCAAGGAATCTGACCAGGACGTATTCAGAACTACCTATAATGGCAAAGAACTATGGATTTTTATAGATGTCAGTCAGAATAATGCGGATGCAGGGTATTACCGTATTTATTCTATCGAAGCAGATGTGATGAATCAAAAGCTTTCAAAACATGAAAATTAAATTGTTTGCATTACTACTGATTAACCTGGGATCAACTTCTCTTCATGCACAAAGTGTTACAGACATAGATAGTAATATTTACAAGACCGTAAAAATAGGCACCCAGACATGGATGGCTGAGAACCTGAAAACCACGAAGTTAAATGATGGTTCACCGATACCATTAGCCACTGTTGAAGGAAATGAATGGGCGGAGCATACGGTTGGATCTCTTACTACTCCTGAATATGGATGGTTGTACGATTCGGCAATGGTATATAAAGACAGGTATGGAGCTTTTTACAACGGGTATGCAGTAACTACAGGTAAATTATGTCCTGCAGGATGGCATGTGCCATCAGATAAAGAATGGTCAACTTTAATAACCTATCTTGGCGGAGAAGAAGTCGCCGGCGGAAAACTCAGGGAACCCGGTACTATAAACTGGAATGAAGAGGTAGCAAGATAAAAACCACTTTTGAGAAACACCTTTGTTAAAATCAAAATTAATGAAAGATAACCTCAATTGTTCAGTGAAGCTTTTATCAGCTTAAGGTTTGTTTCCATACCGTCAAGACAGATAAGTGACCATGAAAGGACATTTGTTATGTTATGAAATACCTGGTTGGGATCATCATCATACTGTAGTCTGAGATCAAAAATTGCTGGGATTGCTTGTGCCAGCTCATCACCTCCAGGCTGGTCTTCGAGCTCCCTGATAAGAGCCTTTAGGCTGTTATCGAGCTTTTTTCCTACCTGGTCCTCCCTGTTTAATGATAATGCATTTAAAGCAGCCTGCCGTGAATCATGTCTCACTAATATATTCCCCTCAGCATTTTCCCATTGTTCAATTGAGCTACCTTCATTGTTAAGAATCGATTCCTTATACTCACTCACAACTTTTAATACCTCATCAATCTTCTCACAAACCGGTGATTGTGCATTCCTGACCGGAAGTTGATTCAGTATCTTTCCAACCTTAATATAGTGAGTGGTAAGATTATAACTGTCTCTGAGTCTTTCAGCGGAGACATTCAGCGCAAGTAAAGCTGAGAACACAGAAATGGCAGCAAGAAGAAGGAGAATACAAACTGTATTATAGATATTATAATTCTTGACTTTAGAAGTAGTGATCAGAAAGACAGGAAGAAATAATATAAAAGGAAATGGGATTGCAATAGCCATCAAAGGTCCGGCACCTGGCCAGTGCATTATCTTGAACAGCATACCTGTGAATACAACAAAACTTGTAAGCCATGTTATTATGTGAAGGAGTTTATTCTTCCTGTCACAAACTCCTTTGTAATGATCAATAAGAGCCATCGGCAAAAAAATTAAGACCAGGGATAACAGTCCTATAATAAGCATGATCCCGGCTGCCGGCCAGTGGTTAATTTTAAATAGTATCCCGGTAAAAACAATCAGGACATTTACCACACCTAAAATATATAGTTTTTGTTTCATGATTTCGTGTATTAATTTGAATTTTGGTTGTCTGCAACTACTTTCAGCAAGTTGGATTCAACAGTTAGAATGCTGTTCTTCAGAAGTTCCAGAGAATGCAGTCCGGACATTAATGATATCTCTGTACGATCAGGAATTGTTCCGGGTATGTATACCGAAGGCTTAAGCAGGTTTGTATAAGTATGAAGATATTCTCCACGAAACAGGTCAGAAATATTTATTCCATATTCTTCGATTGCTGAATTTATTTCCTCACGCGCGGTACTGCCTGGTATAAGGAAATCCCTTAATGCAATTTTATAAAAAGGATTTGAAAGCATTTTATATTGAATATCAATTCCTGTCTCAGTCTTCATGATATGGCCTGTGCCTGAAGCTTGTTTTCCACCCTCTCCTTCTGATTCCTGTATCATTTTTGTCTGAATATCTCCAATAAGGGTAAGTAGGCTGACCGTTTTCGCATGCAGCTTTTCCATCTGGGCATAGTTCAGTGAATCTTGGTATCGGATCAAAAGGGAATTATTATTCTTATACAGATAATTGTACAAAGCTTGTTGTTGATCCAGGAAAGAATAAAAACCTTCCTCATAGTCTCGTTGAAGGTTAAGATTGATAAGGGCAAGCGGAATGATTATTGCGAGGACTCCGATTATCATATAGAGGAATTTTGCGCTTATATGACTTTCTTCTTTCCATGTGATCCAGGTGTACCATGGCAAAGTGATGACGAACAGGATTATCATTCCAAGCAACATAAGGATTGTTGCAAGAGGCCAGTGTTGTATCTTAAAAAACATTCCTGCAATATAAAATATGGCTCCTACTGCTCCGATAATGTAAACATATCGTTTTGATCTCCTTTCCTGATCCTGCAATTTGCTTACAAGCAAGGCAGGTATAAAAACCCCCAGTCCGAACAGTTCTGACAGATTCAGAATTATTCCCGCTGCAGGCCAGTGCTGGACTTTGAACAGTACACCAAGCATAAATAACATACCGGCAAGGAATGCCGAGATATACAGGTAAATCTTCTTCCGGTTATGAGTCTCTTTCCAGAGAACTCCCATGGATGAAGGCATGAATACAAATGCCAGGGTAAACGTCCCGAGGGTCAGCATAGTGCCTGCCAATGGCCAATGCTGGATCTTGAACAATGCGGCAAAACCGAGCAA
>CAYQBZ010000150.1:5964-7834 GCA_964415855.1 uncultured Rikenellaceae bacterium | reverse complement strand
GCCGTTAGGTGTAAAAACATTTGGTATCTCATAGAAGTTGCATGAATCAATACACACCATAACCGATCTGTCCCCTTCATTCCCATTTAAGTCAAATGCCGATACAGCATAGCATCCCGAAACAATATCACCGGGATAATGGCGATAAGTAAAAATATTCTTATCATTTATTGTTGTAAGCAGTGTGAGGCTCTCTTCGGATGTCATTTTTGAGTAGATGTTATATCCTGCAACATCGTCAAAACATACCGGATCATCAATTGTCCATGTCAGTGTATTGTACAGGCTGTCGCACTGGCTGGTAACATTCAGGACAGGGGGACAGGGTGGTTCATTATCAACAGGGATCGTACACACGCTTTCCGAGAGATTGATAAGATTCTTTGGCATATCCTCGGCAAGATAACCACCAACCGATCTAACGTAATAACAATACTGTTTACCATTTTCCAGTCCGTTATCAATAAATGTCAGCTGGTTTGTTGTACCGATTGAATCCCAGATCATTGTTGATTCGTTCAAGCGGAAGAAATCGTACCTGGTATTAATCCATGGTACATTCCGGGAAATGACAAAACGTGATTTTCTGTCTCCGGGACTCACAACGAGAAATACAGATGAAGCATATGCTGGATCACCTATAAGAAACCTGTTTCCAGATTCATTGTTCCACAGCTCAATCTTATACAGGTAACCTGATATCTCTGTATTGATCAGCGTGTCAATCATAACAGTGTCGTTCAGATCAACAGTAGGAACAGACTTAATTTGCTGAAAGTTACTTCCGCCAACACCATCTGCCCTGTACACAAGGTACTCATATGGTCCGTTGGCGGGTATTGTGTCGAGTTTCTCAGGTTTCTTCCATGATATATATATGGAACCGAGTGCAGGATCAGTATTTCTGACGCTTACGTTCCTGATCACCGGCAGACCCGATACAAGGGTTGAGGTTATCTCATTTGATGCCTTACTCTCGGCACCATTAGGATAGACGGCAACAATCCTGTATGTATATTCCTTACCAAACTGCAGACCCTGACCATTGTCAGAATCGGTATAGGAAGTTACTGAACTCCCGCTGATATATCCTACCTTGCTGAAACCGGAAGAAGACGGAAGTCCTGATGTACATGAGTCGGGGCTAAATGTACTGGCTCCTTCCCTTCTGTAAATGCTGAATCCCGAAATAACATCCGTGCCATAATCAGACCATGTAAGCCTGATAAGTTTCCCTTCCGGCACAGCATTTACAATATTTGGTGCCGGGCCAAGAACCTTAATTTTCATATTATCAATATCCGAAAGTTTCAGGTCAGCATTATAATCATCAGATTTGAACAATACATCGTAAGGCTGATTACGTACTGCTTCATGACATGGTATCCACCTGAACCTTGCAGATGCATAACCTAAAACAGAGTCGACTTTAATGAACTGTGCCGGACAGGGAAATCCTGAGTTAAATATGCCTGATGTTGCTTTCAGTGACAGACTGTCATCATTAACATCAGTTGCCGAAAAAAGAAAATCAATTGTATCACCAACCTCAACGCAATGATCAGAAAGAGGGCTGTTTACAGGGGGCTTATTGGTTGTGGTATAAACCTCTATTTGCATATCGCGTACCACAACACCTATTTTATCCCCGTTTCTCCACTCCTGTATCTCCATGGCAACATTGAACTTACCGGTATCAGCCGGCGTATCCCAAATAAGATCCCCGCTTACGGAATCAACCTTAATAAAGTGTGTAGCCGGTGGCAAGGTATAATTCTCAATAGGTTTGCCATCTTCACGTGTGCATACTGTCAATGCGTATGAAAGACTATCCCCGTCGGGATCATAGGCAGCAGGATTATGTACGAAC
>CAYQBZ010000150.1:0-5954 GCA_964415855.1 uncultured Rikenellaceae bacterium | reverse complement strand
CATACCCATATGCAGCTTTATCATAAGGGGGATTAAGCAATACCGGGGTACTGTTACGTCCCATCGAGGGATTTACTCTGAGAATAGTCGACATGGAGAATACAACATTCACCGAATTTGGAATATTCTTCACTCCAGCATTCCTGTTAGGGTCCTGGACCACTATTTTATACACACCTGGACCGGGATAAGTATGAACAATCCTGTAAATATTCCTCCTGTAAAAATTAGGGAGCGTCAGCATGCTTTCCCTTTTTGCTGTTGAAGTGGTATTGTCTCCCCATTCAACATCCAGTGTGGGCCTGTCGGCAAAACTCAGTGTGTAAGTAAAAGTTGTAATCGTTATCTCGTAGGTAAGATCCGATAACTGGACATATGTAATTTCACCTGCCCGGTTATGCGTCGCATTCAGGTTTAAGAAACAGAATGCTACTGAAACCGACAGGCAAAGCTTCTTAAATACAGTGTTATTCACTTAATTAGTTATTTAACTGTAAAGGTTTGTTCAGGTACATCAGCAGTAAGCTTTACGCCTTCTTCAAAATCATTTATTCTTACAATGAGCATATTGGCCTGATCGCTGTAAAGGCCCGTCATTATCATATTTTTAACAAGTACTTCTCCCGGTGTTTCACCGACATCGTAAGTAATATCCATACTTACCTCATTATCAGCAATTCCCATCTTCAACAGCCTTCCTGAGAGCTCTTTCCCGTTAACCTTAATAACGATCCTTTTACCGATATATTTTGTCATGGCATTCCATGAGCTGGTACTATCGGCTGAAAAATCTTCGCCCTGCATCTCTTCCCAGTCCAGATCATAGTCGCGCAGGAAGTCATCGAAGTACATTCTCACAAATACGCTGAAAGAACCTGTCTCCGGTATGTAGTCGATACTTGTAAGTGTAACGTGTACCGGATGGAATAAAAACAGAGCTGAAAAGAACAGTGATTTTAACATTTCAACCATGATTCAGGACTGATTATAGCCTCAAAAATCAGACCAATTATTTATCAGTCCCTAATACTTACACGTTCACTGAGATACTGCACCGAGCCGACCTCAATAAATGAAAATCCCGATCCTCCGGAAAAATTACCTGCAAGTATAACTACTATATCTTCACTTTTAAGATTATGTGTCTCTACCAGGTTTTTTAAGGCAATATGGATAAATTCATCAACTGAATTCTTCTTTTCCTGGTAACTTGCATAAACTCCGTATGATAAAGCCAGCTCCCTCATGGTCCGCACGGAATAACACTGAGCAAGTATCAGGTCAATACCTCTGTACGATGCCATATCCTTAATAGTTTTTCCACCCATTGTATCAGCTATGATCCCCCTGGCTCCTATTCTGAAAGCAGTCTTGACTGCCACCTTTGCAAGATAAGATGATATCTCACCTGTTATATTCAGGTAGGGTATGTCAAGAAATTTCTCCTTGTTGGTTTCAACCTCCAGAGCTACCTTGGTCATTGTTTTTACAGCTTCTACAGGGTACCTGCCGGTGGCGGTTTCCCCGCTCAGCATCACTGCATCTGTCTGCGAATAAATAGCACTTGCAATATCACTTACCTCAGCTCTTGTTGGCCTGGGATTATTGATCATTGAATGCAGCATCTGTGTCGCCACAATCACCGGTTTCCTGCTGATAATGCATTTTGTGATGATCATCTTCTGTACTCCGGGGACTTTTTCATATGGTATCTCTATTGCAAGATCGCCCCGAGCCACCATTACACCATATACATGGTCAAGGATATCATCAATGTTTTCGACGCCTTCCTGATTTTCAATCTTGGCAATTATCTTTATATCACTGCCCAATTTGTTAAGAACAGCCTGAACATCAATAACGTCCTGTTTTGAACGGACAAATGAGTGGGCAATAAAATCAACATCATTATCTACTGCCATCGCAATAAATGCTCTATCCTTATCTGTCAGCGAAGGCAGATGTATCTTTGCTCCCGGTACATTTACACTTTTCCTGGATCCGAGCACCCCGTCATTATCAACAACACATTCCAGGGCATTCCCGTTCTTCCTTACTGCTTTAAGCTCTATATCTCCGTCATCTAACAGTACCATCGAATCCGTTGGTATTTCTGAAGCAAAAGATGAATAACTTACATATATTGTTCCTGCTGTACTTTTCTGGCCCGGATCACCCACAATACTTACCCGGTCTCCTTTTTTAAGCTGGATTGGGGCATCGCATTCAGTAGTACGGATCTCAGGTCCCTTGGTATCAATCAGGATTGCTATCTTGTCAGAGACTTCGCGGGTATTTTGTATAATGCGTAAAGCGGCATCGACATCAAGATGTGCAGAATTAATCCGTATCACATCCATTCCTGCTTCATAAAGTTCCCTGATAAATCCTGGATCGCAGTTTTTATCAGAAATAGTGGCTACAACCTTTGTCCTTTTTTTGATCATAATTCAATTACTGCTTATTTTTCCATTTCAATAATAGCTTCAACAGCCAGCCTGTAACTGTCAAGTCCAAAACCTGATATCGATCCGGTACAGGTCCTGCCAATAAGGCTTGTATGTCTGAAATCCTCCCGGGCTGCTATATTTGTAATATGAACCTCTATTACAGGCGTTTTCACTGCAGCGATGGCATCAGTTATGGCAACTGAGGTGTGTGTGTAACCACCGGCATTAAGTATTATCCCATCAGAAGAAAAGCCTGACTTCTGAATTTCATTTACTATTTCACCTTCAACATTCGACTGTGAATACTCAAGAACAACTTCCGGAAAGCGGGTCTTAAGCCTATCAAGATACTCTTCAAAGGATGAATGGCCGTACTTTTCGGGTTCTCTTCTGCCAAGCAGATTCAGGTTGGGACCGTTAATTATTGTTATTTTCATTTCGACACGAATTTACATCAGAAAGTCAAAGCCAGGTAACACAGTTAAAGTACTTCCTATAAAAGGGTAAAAATAGATAAAAAATATTTATGCATGTGAAACTAATACAGGTTCTGATTCTTTTATTACTTTGTGGAACCTTGCAGTTAAGAAATTATGAGTTTGAGCTGGAGACAATCACTGAATAACTTTGAGACATACCTCAGGCTTGAGAAGTCGCTGTCGCAGAATAGTATAGATGCTTACATAAATGATGCAGGCAAGATTGAATATTATTTTACTGAAGTGGGCAACAGAGAATTCCCTGCCCTTGTGACATATGCAGATCTGAAAGCATTCATCACCTGGTATACAGATGAGACCAGGAACAGAAGAACACAAGCCAGGGTACTTTCAGGAATAAGGGCCTTCTTCAGGTTTCTGCTGATCGAAGGGGAGATCGGGGAAAATCCTGCTTCACTGCTGGAATCACCAAAAACAGGATTGAAATTGCCGGAGGTGCTCTCTGTTGCTGAGATTGACCGCATGATTGAAGAGATTGATCTCAGCAGGCCGGAAGGTCACAGGAACAAAGCTATAATTGAAACAATGTACGGATGTGGTCTACGTGTTTCGGAGCTTGTTAACCTGAGGATTACCGATATCCATTATGCCGAGGGATTTGTCGTTGTAACCGGGAAAGGCAGTAAACAGAGACTGGTTCCCGTGAGCGGTAAAGCACTTAAGGAAATTGATATATATAAGAAAGACCGCGAAAGACTTCCGGTTATAAAAGATAAGAACATACTCTTCCTGAACCGCAGGGGATCAAGGCTTACGAGGGCGATGATATTTACAATAATAAAAGATCTTTCATCAAAAGCAGGAATTGTAAAGAACGTTAGTCCCCACACTTTCAGGCATTCATTTGCAACACATATGATAGAAGCAGGAGCTGATCTGAGAGCTGTACAGGAGATGCTCGGACATGAATCGATCCTTACTACCGAGATCTATACTCATATTGACAGGAGTTTCCTGCGCGATACTCTTATTTTGTTCCACCCGAGGGCATAATTTGTTTTTTGAACAATCCATGTTCAGGCTGGTTATATTTACAAAATGATTATTTGATACATAAAATAAGGTTATGCTTTTTTTAAGGGATTTCGGAAAAGAACTGTTGTTTATCCTTACAGAGATGGCTCCCTACCTTATGCTGGGATTCGTTTTTGCAGGATTGCTGCATCTTCTTTTTCCAAAGAAAAGAGTGAGGAAATATATGGGACTGGACAATTTCAAATCAGTGTTTAATGCTGCATTGTTTGGTGTCCCCCTTCCTCTATGCTCATGCGGTGTGATTCCTACCGGGATATCCTTCTTTAAACACGGTGCCTCAAAAGCATCGACAGTATCATTTCTTATATCAACACCGCAGACAGGAATCGATTCAATATTTGTCACATATTCCCTTCTTGGACTGCCTTTTGCCATAATCCGGCCGATTGTGGCATTTATTACTGGCTTATTCGGTGGAATCCTTACAAGGAGAATTGATCCGGAAAAGCGCGGTATTGTTCGTGACAGTAAGGATGAGGATGATGAAATACCCAACGGTTTTTTCCCGAAAATAAAAGAGATGTTCAGATATTCATTCCTCGATTTCCTCCAGGACATTTCAAACTGGCTTGTCATTGGTCTTCTTATAGCCGCATTTATTTCAGTACTCGTACCCGATGATTTCTTTGCTGATAAGATACCTAATGATTTCCTTGGTATGCTGGCAATACTTGTTATCTCAATACCGGTTTATATCTGTGCCACAGCGTCAGTTCCGGTTGCAGCCGTTCTGATGCTCAAAGGACTCTCTCCGGGAGCCGCACTGGTGCTTCTTATGGCCGGTCCTGCCACCAATGCCGCTACAATTACAATGATAGGAAAAGTAATGGGTAAAAAATCACTCATCGGATATCTTGGCGCAATTATTTCAGGAGCTTTGATCTCCGGTTTCATTATCGATTATTTCCTGCCGGGAAGCTGGTTCATAGTCTCTGAACATTTTGGTCATCCAGCGCATGACCATGGTATTATACCTGTCTGGCTCAAGACCGGTTCTGCAATTATACTTACTCTTTTAATAATATACGGATATTTACAGAAGTACCTGAAAAAATTCAAAATGAATAAGCCATCCGATGACCGGCCAGAGATATCATTACAGAATATTAAAACCATCAGGGTTGGAGGGATGACATGCAATCACTGTAAGGCAAATGTTGAGAACAGCATAAAATCGGAAGAAGGCGTTGAATCAGTTAAAGTTGACCTGGCAAGCGGAAATGTCGAAATCACAGGAGAGAGTTTTAATCTGGAGAAAATCAGAGCCGGTATAGAAAGTATAGGGTACAAGATTGTAAAAGAAGACTAATAATTCACAGTATTTTTGTATAAAAGTCAGCTTGATCTGACTATTCAAAATACTGGCAGGTAATCCCCTGAAACGTTCCCATGTTACCGGCAAACCTGCATCTCTGTCATTATCCGGGAGTATAGTTTCGTTATGATATTACTCATATAGTTATTTAAGATATTATATTAACTTTGCGACTTATTTTGAAAAATCTATAATTTATATTTATCTCAAATCAATAAAATTATGTCAAACGTAAAAAGAGTCTACTCCTTTGGTAACAAAACTGCAGAGGGTAAAGCTGAAATGAAGAACCTTCTTGGAGGAAAAGGAGCTAACCTTGCAGAGATGTGCCTGTTAGGTCTGCCTGTACCTGCCGGTTTTACAATCACAACTGAAGCTTGTAATGAATATTATAAGAACAATAACACGCTTCCGCCTGACCTTATGGCAGAGGTCTGGGAAGCAATGAAAAAGACTGAACAGGCAATGAACATGAAATACGGAGATCCTGATAACGCTTTGCTTGTTTCGTGCCGTTCAGGTGCACGCAGCTCGATGCCCGGAATGATGGATACTGTTCTTAACATAGGACTTTGTTCAGATACCATCCCCGGGTTTTTGAAAAGGACGAACAACCCGCGTTTTGTCTGGGATTCATACCGCCGACTGATTATG
>CAYQBZ010000149.1:1173-7847 GCA_964415855.1 uncultured Rikenellaceae bacterium | reverse complement strand
CAGGATTCCGGAGTACAGGAAAGTACCAGCATTAGGAGGATTATTATAATATATGGACAACCTCCGGCGTAAAGTATTCTCATCTCTTTTTCGAAAGGTTCAAAATTATAAAAATTACAGTGTCAAATGCAAAAATACGCGACAGAGGACCCAACGGACTGTAAAGAGCTCTTAATTATTATGATTTCTGCAGGAATTCAGCTGCTTTTAAAATAGCGCTTTCAATCCCCGCAGGATCTTTCCCGCCTGCTGTAGCAAGAAACGGCTGGCCCCCTCCGCTGCCGCTTATTTCACCGGCTATCTCCTTCACGATTTCAATTGCATTGATATTACGGTTTTTGACAAGGTCGTCACTTACCATAACAAGAATGTTTGCCTTGCCCCTTATTTCAGATCCGAGAACCAGTACGGTATTAAGCGAATTACTACGTATCTGGTAGGCTATATTTTTAAGAATATCAGGTGTATCTGATTCCAGTCTGCCGGAAATGAAAGTAATACCTTTAATTTCTGAAGCCTTCCCTGCCAGATCTTTAACCATGTTTTGAGCCGAGCGGGCATGGATTTTCTCAAGACTTTTCTTAAGGGAGGTGTTTTCATCAATAAGCCTTGTGACACTTTCTTTAATACTACCGGTACTCTTTAGCAGAACTGCAATATCATCCAGAGCATTTAACCTTTCATTGATATATTCTTCGGCCCTTACAGCAGTGACGGCCTCTATCCTTCTTACACCGGCAGCTATTGCACTTTCATATATTATTTTGATAATCCCGATTTTCCCTGTAGAATCTGCGTGTATACCTCCACATAATTCAACCGATTCCCCGAATTCCACTACTCTTACAAGATCTCCGTATTTTTCTCCAAATAAAGCTATCGCTCCCATCGACTTTGCCTCCTCCATCGATACCTTTTCCTTGACCGTAAGACTGATATTTTCCCTTACTTTCCGGTTTACAATAGATTCCACTTCCGATAATTCTTCCCTGCTTGGTTTGCTGAAGTGACTGAAATCAAAACGGAGCCGGTCCGGAGTAACAAGAGAGCCTTTCTGTTCAACATGATCGCCCAGCACAGAACGTAACGCATAATGTATAAGGTGAGTAGCAGTATGATTGTTTGCAGTCATCAGGCGTTTATCAAGATTCACAACTGCCGAGAAAACAGCAGTCGGATCTGCCGGTATTTTTTCCGATATATGGATACACAGATTATTTTCCTTAACAGTATTGATGATGTCAATTTTTTCTTTTCCGGAGGATATATACCCCGTGTCACCAACCTGTCCTCCTGATTCAGCGTAGAATGGTGTTCTGTCAAATACAAGCTGACAAACATCTTT
The DNA here is from genome assembly GCA_964415855.1 of uncultured Rikenellaceae bacterium. GTDB lineage: Bacteria > Bacteroidota > Bacteroidia > Bacteroidales > VadinHA17 > LD21. Next base: position 6,502 of record CAYQBZ010000149.1, on the reverse strand, counting down.
ACCCTTTGTTTTTACAACCCGGTATTTCGTCAGCATTACCCGGTCTTCAGTTTTTATATAACCAGTGAATTCAGTCCCTTCAGTATCTTTTAATGTTGTCCAGCCGGCTGTTTCAGTTAATGCATCATCCCGTGATCTTTCCCTCTGGTTCTTCATCTCTTGCTCAAATTCCTGCATATTGATATCAAGGTTGTTCTCCCTCAGGATAAGCATTGTAAGATCTACAGGAAAACCAAAGGTGTCATACATCTCAAAGGCAACTCTGCCGGGAAGTATATGTTTCTTTTCTTTTCGGAGATCTGTGATCATTCTGCCAATCATCTTCAGTCCCTTTCCCAGCGTTTTCAGAAATGCATTTTCCTCCTCAAGTATGATCTTCGATATATGATCTTTCCCCAGGCTGATCTCAGGGTATTGATCTCCCATAGTCCTGGCAAGGACAGGGACCAGCCGGTATATAAACGGTTCCTCAATACCAAGATTATTATACCCATATCTGACAGCACGGCGCAATATTCTTCTTATCACATACCCTGCCTTGTTATTCGAGGGAAGTTGTCCGTCGGCAATGGAGAAAGAGACTGCTCTGATGTGGTCAGCAACAACGCGGAAGGCAATATCCCATTTATCATTAATCCCGTACTTTTTACGGGTTATAACTGCGATCTCATTTATTAATGACTGGAATATATCAGTTTCATAATTCGATTTTTTACCCTGCATGACCATACAAAGTCTTTCAAATCCCATCCCGGTATCAACATGTTTTGCCGGAAGCGGTTCCAGTGATTTTTCTGACAGACGGTTATATTGAATAAATACAAGGTTCCATATTTCGATTACCTGAGGATGACCTTTATTTACCAGGTCCCTGCCTGATATCTTTCTTCTTTCCTCATCATCTCTTATATCTATATGGATCTCTGAGCAGGGTCCGCAGGGGCCTGTTTCACCCATTTCCCAGAAGTTATCCTTTTTTGATCCGGTCAGGATCCTGCCTTCAGGATCAGAAAAACACTTTTCCCAATAACGGGATGATTCAATATCAGGGGCTATGTTTTCTTTTGTATCTCCCTCAAATACAGTAGCATAAAGTCTGTCTTCAGGTATTCCCAGCTTCTTTACCAAAAACTCGTACCCCCACTCAATTGCCTCTTTTTTAAAATAGTCTCCGAATGACCAGTTACCGAGCATCTCAAACATGGTATGATGATATGTGTCGTGCCCGACTTCCTCAAGGTCATTATGTTTGCCTGACACCCTGAGACATTTTTGCGAATTAGCAACTCTTTGATATACAGGCTGTTCATTCCCCAGGAAAATATCCTTGAACTGATTCATCCCGGCATTCGTAAACAGAAGAGTCGGATCATTTTTTATAACCATAGGAGCTGAAGGAACTACAGAATGGCCTTTTGACCTGAAAAACTCGAAAAACGTTTGTCTAAGTTCCTGTGCTTTCATCATAATAATCATACTATTATGTAAATATACCTGTATTTTGGCTTGTAAAATTAATTTATTTGATTTAGATTTGTCCGTTAGCACTGTAAAAATTAAAAATCGGCTTTTGTTACGAAACCGAAAATATATCCTTGACCTAACTGAACTGCAGTACAAGCAGGTCCGTCTCCCATGGAATAAAAAGCTACTTAATTTTGCATTATGGTTTGCCGGATCGATAATTATTGCTTTGATATACGGTTTTGTTTTTGGGAGAGTATTCGGCTCCCCTAAAGAAAAGATGCTTACCCAGCAGGTGGAGAACATGAAACTCCAGTATTCTCTTATTGGCAGGCAGCTGGATGATGCAATGAATAATCTGAACAGCTTCAGGCTCTCTGATGATATAAGATACCGTCCCATTCTTGACATGGATTCTATTCCTGAATCATTCAGGAGAGGTGGTTATGGAGGTGTCGACAGGTTTAGGGACCTTACAGGGTATATGAATTCACCTCTTCTGATCTCATTCAGGTCACGGATAGAAGAGATCAAGAATATGGCAAAAGTACAATCAGAATCATACGACGATATCAGTGAAAGATCAGCTGAATGGAGGAGAGAAATGGATCACTTCCCCGGGATCAGTCCTGTAAGCGTAAAATTCCGCCTTGGTGACAAGTATCAATTCCGCGCAATTCATCCTGTTCTAGGAACTCCCAGGATGCATAACGGGCAGGATTTTGAAGTTCCCTTTGGTACTTCTGTTTATGCTACCGGTGACGGATCAGTTATCGAATCGGGCTGGAACTCGGGTGGATTTGGAAATTGTATTGTTATTGACCATGGTTACGGGCTTCAGACTGTTTATGGTCATCTGAGCGAGATAAAAGTCGTCAGGGGACAGAATGTCAAAAGGGGTGACCTTATAGGCATAAGCGGAAGTACTGGCTTGTCGACAGGTCCTCACCTTCATTATCAGGTTGAAAAACTAGGACGACATGTCAATCCCATTAATTTCTTTAATGATGATATGACTCTTGAGGAATATAACGAAATGATCCAGACTTTCGAATCGAGATCAAAATTCAAATAATCTATTTCCCTGTTCAAATCCTTTTAACCTTTCTTTCGTTTTTCCTTCATTAATACATCAACTTCATTGTCATAACTGAGTTTATTTTTTTCAGATTTGTTTATCTTTGCGATGCAATGCCACGTACAAAATATAAGTTCAATCCTGATTCCCTGAGCTTTGACAGGATCACTCTTGGAATGAAGGAATTTCTGTTAAGGTCTCTTGCATACCTTATAGGCTCAGTTCTTATTGCCCTTGTCTACTGGATTATCTTTGCCGCACTCTTTGATTCACCGAAAGAGAAAGCACTTAAACGCGAGGTGGAACAGATGGCTATCCAGTACGACCTGATCCACAGGGAGATGGCAAACATAGAAACGGTACTTGATGGGCTTAAACAGAAAGATGACAATCTGTACAGAACAATATTTGAAGCAGAGCCTATACCATCAACTCTGAGAGACGGAGGTGTTGGTGGCGTTAACAGGTATGAATCCCTGGAAGGCTACAGCAACTCAAACCTGGTGATTGAAACAGCTACAAGGCTGGACAGGATAAGGAAAAAGGTTTATATCCAGTCGAAATCATATGACCAGCTTATTGACCTGGCGAGGAACAAGGAAGAGATGCTTAGGTCGGTACCGGCAATAATTCCCATTTCAAACAAAGACCTCAAACGGACTGCTTCCGGCTTTGGTTTAAGGATACATCCGATATACAAGATAAGCAAATTTCATTACGGGATGGATTTTACAGCACCGGCCGGGACCGATGTGTATGCAACCGGGAATGGTATTGTAGTTGCAGTTATTACTTCGCAGAGAGGTTATGGCAAACATATTATTATTGATCATGGTTTCGGTTATACAAGTATTTATGCTCATCTCAGCGATTTCAATGTCAGGGTCCGGCAAAAAGTCCAGAGAGGCGATGTAATTGGATATGTTGGCAATACCGGGACCTCTGTTGCGAACCATCTCCATTATGAGATCAAGCTAAACGGAGTAAATGTGGATCCTGTGAATTATTACTTTGAGGATCTGACACCTGAAATGTATGAAAAGATGATTGAGATTGCCTCTAAAACCGGTCAGTCCTTTGATTAGGTATCTTTTAAACGTTAATATGAGAAGATCGGCCAGTTTACTTTTAGTCTCTCTGCTTTGTTTAGTATATTCTGCAGGTTCTCAGGCCAGGGTTTTCTCAGATTCAGTGTTTGTCAATAATGATACATTGGCTGTACAGCGTAAAATTGTTATAACCGGAGTTGGTGATATAATGCTTGGCACATCTTTTCCTTCCTCCATATATCTTCCGCCTCACGATAATCCATTTTTGCTTCTCGAATCAGTTGCAGATACCCTTTCCTCATCCGATATTACCTTCGGGAACCTCGAGGGTTCTTTCCTGGATGAGGGTGAACCGGTAAAGAAATGTAAGGACACTTCTATCTGTTACCTGTTCAGGATGCCGGAAAAGTACATTTCAGCCCTGACTTCATCAGGATTTGATTTTCTGAGCCTGGCAAATAATCATTTCGGTGATTTCGGTCCTTCCGGAAGGAACCGTACAATGGAGATCTTAGACTCCACGGGAATTTTCTATGGAGGCCTCACGGAGCATCCATGGTCAATTATCAGGAAGGATTCTTTATTATATGGCTTCTGTGCATTTGCACCAAATGAAGGAACCCTGGATATTAACGATACGGGAAATGCTGCCGGGATAGTAAGGATGCTTGCGGACACCTGTGATATTGTAATAGTGTCTTTTCATGGCGGAGCAGAAGGAGCCGACTACCAGAATGTCCCGAAAGCAGAAGAGATGTATTATGGAGAAAGCAGGGGGGATGTTTACTCATTTGCTCATATTATGATTGATAACGGGGCTGACATTGTATTTGGTCATGGTCCGCATGTAACACGTTCTATTGAAGTATATAAGGACCGTTTTATAAGTTATAGCCTTGGCAATTTCTGTACCTATGGAAGGTTTAACCTTTCAGGCCCTAACGGAATAGCGCCGATCGTGAAGATAAATGTTGATTATACAGGGAAATTCCTTTCTGGCAGGATAATACCGGTTTACCAGTCCTGGGACGGAGGAGTTAGGATCGATCTGAACAGGAGGGTCATCACTAAAATAAGAGAGCTTTTGGCAGCTGATTTCCCTGATGCTGTTATTGCCGTTAATGTAACAGGAGAAATTTATTATAAACAGTAAGATGCCATATAAAGAGAAAAAAGTAGAGAAACTCTATTACTCCATTGGAGAGGTTGCCGGGATGCTTGAAGTGCCGGTTTCAACAGTCCGTTTCTGGGAAAATGAGTTCGATATTCTGAAACCCATGAAGAATAAAAAGGGTAACAGGTTATTTACGCAGGATGATCTGAAGAACCTGCGCATAATTCATCACCTGGTTAAAGAGGAAGGTATGACCCTGTCGGGTGCTAAAAAGAAGGTAACCGAAAAATGGGATGAGACAGATAATAAATTTGAAATAAATGAATCACTTCAGAAAATTAAATCGATTCTTCTCGATATAAGAGACAGTATCTGATTTATCTGGTGACTATTGGTATACTCAGGATTAAAGGCGATGAAATTAAAAGAGCTTTCTTCATATCTCGATACTGCAGTGCCTCTCTCTTTTCAGGAAGACTATGATAATTCAGGACTTCAGGTTGGAATACCCGGGCAGGGGATTTCCTCGGCATTGATAACTCTGGATATTACAGAGGAGGTTGTTGATGAGGCTGTTTCTGCAAAATGCGATGTGATTATTTCACACCATCCTCTTATTTTTAA
>CAYQBZ010000149.1:0-1163 GCA_964415855.1 uncultured Rikenellaceae bacterium | reverse complement strand
GCTACAGTTACTGAACGTATCATCCGGCAATGTATAAGGAATGGGATTGCTGTTTATTCTGCACATACCAATCTTGACATGTTTGCTAACGGGGTAAGCAGGCTTATGGCAGACAAAATGGATATGAAGGAGATAGAAGTTTTATCGCCTCTCAGGGGCAGGTTATTGAAACTGGTGACATTTATACCTGAATCGCATCTGGAAAGCGTTCGTACAGCCCTGTTCGAAGTTGGGGCTGGTGTAACAGGGAATTATGACAGGTGCGGATTCACTGTGGATGGAACAGGTAGTTTCAGGGCAGGAGAGAATGCAAATCCGTTTACCGGGAAGAAGGGTAAGCTTCATTTTGAAAAGGAGGTACGTTTTGAAACAATACTGTTATCACATCTGAAGGAACAGGTAGTAAAAACGTTGCTCAAAGTACATCCTTATGAAGAGGTGGCATATGATATTTATGCTCTCGAAAACAACAACAGCGGGATCGGGCTCGGTTGCACAGGTAAAATCGTACCTCCAATGGATGAATATGACTTTCTGCATCTTGTCTCAAAGATTTTTGGGACCCGAGGATTAAGATATTCAAAGCTGACTGGCAAAAAAGTCTCCATGGCGGCTCTGTGTGGAGGTTCTGGCTCATCATTGCTTTCTGATGCAATTAATGCGGGGGCAGATGTTTTTATTACTTCCGATGTAAAATATCATACCTTTCTTGATGCTGAAAGCAGAATAGTGCTGGTCGATATAGGACATTTTGAGAGCGAAAAATTCTCTGTGGAAATTTTATACAACCTAATTATTAAAAAATTCCCTAAATTTGCAGTCCGGTTTTCAGAAATAAATACAAATCCGATTAATTATTTGTAAAGATGGAAAAAGTCAAAACACATGAATCTGAAATTTCCGTAGAGGAGAAGCTGAGAGCTTTGTATAGTCTGCAATTAGTTGATTCAGAGATAGATAAGATCAAGACGCTCCGTGGTGAATTGCCTCTTGAAGTACAGGACCTTGAAGATGAAATAGCTGGTCTCGAGACAAGGCTCAGTAACCTGAAGGAGGAGGTTGTTAACCTTGAAAAATCGGTTTCAAAAAAGAATAATGAGATTTCGGAGGCTGAAGCGCTGATAAAGAAGTATGAAGAACAGCAAAAAAATGTAAGAAATAAC
>CAYQBZ010000148.1:0-7872 GCA_964415855.1 uncultured Rikenellaceae bacterium | reverse complement strand
TTTCATCGACGATAAAATTGATACAGGCAATATCCTTCTCAGGGAAGAGGTACATATCTTTCCGTTTGAGAATGCAGGCGATCTGCATGACAGACTTATGAAACATGGCGCCAGGCTTATCATCCGGACTCTGGCTGAAATTGCCGAAAACAGGATCAAACCTTTAACTCAGGATGACCTTATTGATCCGCGGCAGGAGATCAGGCTCGCTCCAAAGATACATCCCGAAGACTGTATTATTAACTGGAAAGCTGATACTTTTAAAATACATAATTTCATAAGGGGACTTTCACCACACCCTGGCGCCAGGTCCTTCTTTTCCGACGGATCAAAATCCATCTCATTCAAGGTATTTGAAAGTCATCCTGAAATCTCTCATCATACACTTAAGCCCGGAACCATCATTTCAGATGGAAAACACTACCTAAGTATCGCCTGTGGCGATGGTTATATAAGTATTACAACAATACAGGCAGAGGGTAAAAGAAGAATGAACAGTGTTGAGTTCCTCCGGGGATTCAATATTGCAGGCTGTACTATTCAGATTACCTGACAGGCCTTGACCTCCTTAACCAAATTTTCTTACCAGGTTCCGGTTCAGTACCTTCCGTCATCCTGTTCATCTCATAAAGACTCTTTAGCTTAATGCCATAGAGCTGCGATATTGAGTACATCGTCTCTCCTTCTGCAGTCGTATGAATCTCCTTCCCGGGTTCAGCTTTATCCCTTTTAGGCTGAAGATATAATATCTGTCCGGGGTATAGAGTAAAATCATTGTCAAGTTCATTATACCTGGATAGCTCCCATTTCAATAACTGGAAATCATTTTCGAGCTTTTCCCTGGTGTCGCCATCCCTGACAATAATATACTGTATCCTGTTCTTTTCCAGAATCCTTGGTGTGTGCGCCGAAAACAGAGCTGTTTCCTTATCATTTTCAAGGACGGAAATTCCGGTCTTGTCAGTATCCCTGACTACAGGTGACCCGCGGTAAGCACCGGTATTATTCTGAGCGACAGCCGGAGTTTTTGAATCACTATCATAGTACCACAGGCTGTTCTCCTCTATCTTTCTTATAAGCATATTGGCATAGTCGGGATTGGTGGCATATCCGGCCCTTTTTAAACCCCGTGCCCATGCCTTGTAATCAGCAGGATCAAGATCGAAAAGGAAACTGTAGCGTGATCCTGATTTCAGAAAATCTGAATGATCATAGAATGATTCTTCCGGCTTACGGTATTTCCTGAAGCATTCATTTCTCCTGTCATCGTTATGCCTTATAGTGGGCCCGGTCCAGTCGTTGTGACATTTGATACCAAAATGATTATTCGCTTCTGTGGCGAGACGGCTCCTGCCAAAATCAGATTCGATCATGCCCTGTGCAAGAGTAATGCTGGCTGGGATCCCTGTCCTTTTCATCTCACTAACTGCCAGATCCTTATACCTGTTTATATAATATGTTGCAGCCTCACCTGAAACAGAAGTGGAAACAACCGGCCGGTAAGCCTTACAGGATACCAGTCCAACTATAACAACCAGCAGAAGTATTGATATTGACTTTCCGGGCATACCTCATTCGTTTTGACAAAAATAGAAAAAGCACCTTAAATACTCCAATGCTATAATGCGATGTTATCTTCAAACTTTTCAACTTATCAACAATTCACAATAATCATGTCAGACCAGTTCTGCTACCGGTCCACTAAACGAAATTATTCAATATTTAGTACCTTTATGAGCTATACCTTACTGGATTGTATAATGAAAACAAGGAATATTTCATTCTACTACACGGAAGCGGAAAACGTGCAAGAGCTGACTCCTGATGACAGGGAACTTATAAGGGCAGCACAGTCGGTTGCAGTTAATGCATACGCACCATATTCCGGATTCAGGGTTGGAGCAGCTGTAAGACTCGAAAGCGGTGCACTTGTAAGCGGTGCCAATGTTGAAAATGCTGCTTACCCGTCAGGCATATGCGCTGAAAGAAATGCTCTTTCAACCGTTGTGGCTAACCACTCGAACGATAAGCCTGTAGCTATTGCGATCGCAGCCCTTAATGCAAACGGACCGACCGATGATCCGGTAACACCGTGTGGCACCTGTCGGCAGGTAATTGCAGAGGAAGAGTCAAGAACAGGCAACCAGATAAGGATCATTCTTTCGGGGAGGACCAGGACATACATCATCGAAAGCATAGGTGTCCTCCTGCCGATGCAGTTCAATAAGGATAATCTGGATATCACTCTTCCCTGACAATCAACTGGAAACCGGCACCATGAATGTTCTTTATATTCAGTGACGGATCTTCAGAAAGGTACTTCCTGAGTTTTGTGATATACACATCCATACTCCTGGCTGTGAAATAATCGTCCGACCCCCATATTTTCTTAAGTGCCATCTCTCTGCTTATCAATGAATTAGAATTAACCGCAAGCAGTTCCAGCAACTGGCCTTCCTTTGGTGACAGCTTCTTTTCATCCTCCCCTATGGTAAGTGTACGGAGCTTGGAGTTAAAGATAAACTTGCCGATCTCATAAACATCCTTTGTCCCTGCCTGAAAATCTCGCCTCGCAAGTATAGCACGTATTTTTGCAAGCAGTATATCCGTATCGAATGGTTTGGTAATATAATCATCTCCGCCTGCACCATAGCCTTTTAGTACGTCTTCCTTAAGTTTTTTTGCTGTAAGAAAGACAATAGGGATCTCGGTATTGATCTGTCTTATCTCATTGGCAATTGTGAAGCCGTCAACATGAGGAAGCATAATATCTAGTATACATATATTAAACGCTCCTTTCCTGAAATGATCTATAGCATATTTCCCATCATCGACCCATTCAACAGAATAATCGTTTATCTCAAGATAGGACTTCAATACTGATCCGAAGCTCAGATCATCCTCAACCAGAAAAATTTTTACAGGTTTTCTGCTCATCTTAGTTATCCCAGTTAAATGGTAGAAAAATCTCAAACCGGCTTCCATTTCCCGGTTCACTTACAACATCAATAGTGCCCCTGTGGGCATCAATTATCGCACGCACATAATTAAGACCAAGTCCGAAGCCTTTTACATCATGTACGTTACCTGAATTCTGACGGTAAAAACGTTCAAAAATCTTGCTCTGTACTGCTTTTGTCATTCCGACACCTTTATCCGAAACAGAAAAGATCAGGCCTTTTTCAGTATTTTTAGTGGCAACAGTAATCTGGGGAGATCCGATGGAATACTTTATCGCATTGTCGAGCAGGTTATTAACCAGGTTCGTCAGGTGCTCATTATCACCATATATCACATCGTCATCTGCATCAAGCATAAGTTTTATTGATCCGTTACGCTGCTGCAACTGGATATCAATTGTTTCAACAGCATGTTCTATTATCGAATGCAAAGAAATGTTTTCAAACTGAAATTCAATTTCCTTTTTGTCCAGGGATGCTATCTGCAGGATAGTTTCCACTTTCTTGTTCATCCTGCTGTTCTCTTTCTTGATCATACTAATGAAATGCTTGATACTTAGCTCATTATTGATCACTTTAGGATTTGTTATTGTATCGGCTGCCAGCGATATTGTTGCAATTGGGGTCTTAAACTCATGGGTCATATTATTTATGAAATCAGATTTCATCTCAGAAATCTTTTTCTGCCTTATAATGAAATAAAGACTAAGTGCAAAAGTAGCGAGGATAAACAACGAGAACAACATGGAGCCTCCAAGCATAAGAGCCATAGAACCAAGGACATAGTTGGTTCTGTCGGGAAATATGACTGAGAGTATAAGATCCTGGCTAATTATGTTATTGGGGAACAGACGGACCTTGTAACTGCTTTCCAGAAAGTCTTTCTTTGTTGACCTGGTATAGGTCCCATCCAGAACCTGACCATTTTTAATAACTGCAAATTCAAACGGAGTATTAATATTGGCAAATGAGAGAGATCTTTTCAGTGCATATTCAATCTCCTTATTGTCCAGAGCATGCGTTTTTTCCCACTGGTATATTTCCGCAATCATCTGGTCACTCATATTCTGGAATTCATTTGCCCTTCTCTTAACCCAGTTCAGAAATTCATTTTGCCGGATATAAACAGTGCCGTTACTGGCATTCAGATCATTCCCCTTTCCTGCATTTCTCATCTCAACCGGCTCATCGTTTCCCGTTATTACCAGGGTTACAGAATCTGAGACTACCGAGGAATCGTTGGGCAGGGTAAAAGACCTGTTAACAGTTGTTACGATTCCGGTATCATAATTGCCTGTATATGATTGATTGGTGATCTTTACACTTACTTTATTACCAGGTTCGGATGAATAGCTTCCGATGCTTACATAGCCGCTTATATCAGCTGAAGAATCAATGAATGAGAGCGGATCGTTATAAAAAAGATCATTGAAGAAATTATTCATCCGCCTTGTGGACTCAATTGTATTAGCCGTATTAGCCAGACTTGCGATAACGGCATGATTGAAGCTGTCATTCCGTATATTTATTGCATTACCTATCCACACAATCTGAACCCACATGATGCCCACTATCGACAGAAGCATCATAATGATGAGACCGGCAAACTTCTTCCTGTTCATGACACAAAATTATACTTTAAAATAATCAATAATACCGTTTTTAACTTTTCATTAACGCTTATTAACCTAACATTAACTGTACCATGCTCTCTTTAGAGTAATTTTGAGAAAGATTATCAACTAATTAAGCAAGCCATGAAAAGTATCTTTAAAATTATTTCTTTAACCATGATGATCGGTTTATTGCCGGTAACAATGGCCGCGGGCCAGGAGAAAAAAAGCGAACAGAAAGTCAAGATTGTGGTCGCTGATGACTCCGGGACCAAAGTGATTCTGGACACACTTTTAAACGATGCACAGATGGATGATAATATAACACTCCGGGACGGGAAGGTTATCTTCATTGGAGAGGGAGATAAAAATACCGGATTATTGTCTGATAAAGGCCCCGGGCATTATGTTGTAACCGTATCAGAAGACGGCAACGGTTCAAAAACCAGGACAAAAGAGATCACAGTTGTGAGCTCTGATCCGGCCACATGGATATCTGAGAAAGGGGATGAAAAATCTTACACTTATTCAATAACAACTGACAACTCTCAGGATAAAAAATCAGATTATGAGAGGACTAAATATGTCATCACCAAAAACGGAATGGTCGTCACAATAGAAGGTGAAGATTATGCAAAGGTGAAGAGACTGGCTGACGAGATCAGTGGCCGGATTGATGGCGGAAAAGTTACGGAAGAGAATACGAAGGTCAGGAAAAAATAGACCATATATCGCCTTCGGGGAAATGACCATTTATCGTAATCAGTTCCCTGCTTACAGGATGCAGGAACTCCAGCTTCTGTGAAAAAAGACTTATTCCGCCGTCTTCATTGGATCTCGGGTAACCATATTTCAGGTCTCCTTTTACAGGACAACCGATCTTAGCCAGTTGTGCCCTTATTTGGTGGTGCCGGCCGGAATGAAGTTCAACTTCAAGAAGATAGTATTTCTCCGACCTTGCCTTCAGCCTGTATGTCAGGCTTGCCTCCTTTGATCCTTTGATAGCACTGTCATAGACATAACTTTTGTTCTGCTTTTCGTTCTTCTTTAAATAATGTGTAATTGTTGCCTCATCATCAGGTGGCCTCTCCTTCACAATAGCCAGGTATATCTTTTTAACCTGATTTGTCCTGAACATCTCATTAAGCCTGCTCAGGGCCTTGGAGGTCCTGGCAAATAACAGGACACCGCTTACCGGGCGGTCAAGCCTGTGTACAACACCAAGAAATACCTCCCCTGGCTTATTGTATTTAACAGCGATATATTTTTTTACCTCCTTGTCAAGTGAAGGATCCATTGTCCTGTCTCCCTGGGAAAGATCTGAAGATTTCTTATATACCGCAATCAGATGATTATCCTCGTAAAGAATCTCAGCCATTGGTGGATTTTATTAGTACTGTTCCTTTTCATTAGGAAAATTCTGTGATCTTACATCAGAGATATAGGAATGAACAGCACCCTTAATCTCAGCATAAAGATTATGATACCTTCTGAGGAAACGCGGAGAAAATTCCTGGGTGATCCCCAGCATATCATGCAGTACCAGAACCTGTCCGTCAGTGCTCGCACCTGCTCCGATCCCAATCACAGGTATCCTGACACTTCCTGTCACCTCTTCTGCCAGCTTTGCCGGGATTTTTTCGAGTACAATTGCAAAGCATCCGGCCTTTTCAAGTAATCTGGCATCCTCCATAAGCTTGCGTGCCTCCTCTTCTTCCTTTGCTCTGACAACATATGTCCCGAATTTATGTATGGCCTGGGGTGTAAGACCAAGATGTCCCATCACCGGTATACCTGCAGTCAGTATCCTTTCTATCGATTCCACGACCTCTTTCCCTCCTTCCAGTTTCACAGCATGTGCTCCGGTCTCTTTCATTATCCTTATGGATGAAGCCAGTGCTTCTTTTGAATCGCCCTGGTATGTACCAAATGGCAGATCAACCACAACAAGTGCTCTCTTTACTGCTCTTACCACAGATGCAGCATGATATATCATGTTATCAAGAGTGATCGGCAATGTTGTCTCAAAACCTGCCATTACATTCGATGCAGAGTCTCCCACCAGTATAACATCTATTTCGGCTTCATCGATTATCTTGGCCATCGAATAGTCATAGGCGGTAAGCATAGCAATCTTCTCCCCCTTAAGCTTCATCTCGTTCAGCACATGAGTTGTTACCCGTTTAACTGATTTGTGTATCGACATAGTTTTAAGCAGATTAGTTCCAGATTGCAAAGTTACTGATTTGATCCGGATGATAAACATACCCTGATATAAGTTTTTTCTGGCAGCAAATCCCAGGTTCATGCCGTTTTGTCAGAATGACATACGCTCTAAATAAATAATCCATAAGAATACCCTGTCATTAAGTTTAGCATGCTCTCGGTAAATAGTCATAACCGTCTATTATGTAGCTATTTACAAAAGAATAATATTAACCCCCATCAGGGGATCCGATGGCTATCATGAGAGAGCAAAATAATAATACTATCCTTATTTCACATTTTAACTCCTTTGTGTACTTCTATCCGAAGTGCCATTATTACATAAAACAGGCAAATATTAGAAATGGCATAATCATTGTTTGTTCTTATTGCAAAATGAAATTATTAATAATATTATAAAATGGGAAAAATAATTGGAATCGATCTGGGAACAACAAACTCATGTGTTTCTGTAATGGAAGGCAGCGAACCTGTTGTTATACCCAATAGCGAAGGTAAGAGAACCACCCCTTCAATAGTCGCCTTTATTGAGAATGGCGAACGTAAGGTAGGAGATCCTGCCAAGCGACAAGCAATTACTAATGCCAAGCATACAATTTACTCGATAAAAAGATTCATGGGGGAACCTTATGATAAGGTTACGAAAGAGATAAAAAGGGTTACCTATACGGTTGTAAAGGGTGATAATAATACAGCCAGGGTAAAAGTAGACAATCGTATGTATTCACCTCAGGAGATATCTGCCATGATTCTGCAGAAGATGAAAAAAACTGCTGAAGATTATCTCGGTCAGGAGGTCTCTGAAGCCGTTATAACTGTTCCCGCATATTTCAGTGATTCTCAGCGTCAGGCGACAAAGGAAGCAGGGGAGATAGCGGGCCTTAATGTGAAAAGGATCATTAACGAACCAACAGCTGCCTCACTGGCATATGGTCTCGATAAAAAATCACAGGATCTGAAAATAGCAGTCTTTGATCTGGGAGGAGGAACATTTGATATATCCATTCTTGAACTGGGAGATGGTGTTTTTGAGGTGAAATCCACTAACGGTGATACCCACCTGGGGGGTGATG
>CAYQBZ010000147.1:1448-7951 GCA_964415855.1 uncultured Rikenellaceae bacterium | reverse complement strand
CAGCTCCTTGAGCTCATTAATCATTTCATTACTGATATTTTCAGGATCGATCTTCAGTGTCACGGAATTGATAAGTTCATCCTTTACACTTGATAAAAGATTGATCGTTTTTATCCTGAATTCGAGCTCCCCTTCTTTGTATTTCCGCCTTTGGACCCTGCCTTTTATCAGAAGGTAATAACCGGTAATAAAAAACTTGCTGTTTTCAATATATTCTTTATCGAACATTATAAACCGGAATGAATCGGAATAATCCTGGAGAGTGAAGGATCCATAGGGCTTTCCATTTTTACCGATCCCGTTCCTTGTCTCCGTCACCATTCCTGCCACTACCACATCTCTGTCGAGATATTCACCAAGGTTTTGAAGATCAGCAAGGCTGGCTGTTGCAAAAGTGTCTATCTCAAGCCTGAAATCATCAAGGGGATGAGATGAAAGATAGATTCCTATTACTTCCTTCTCGCGGTTGAGTTTTTCCAGCTTTGGCCAGTCCGGGCAGGGAGATGGCTCTGGTTTTGCAAGATCAAAACCTCCTGTTTCGCCGAACAGTGATTGCTGGCTTGAGCTTCTTATATCTTTGGCACTGTTCCCATAGCGGATAAGACTTTCTATAAAACTTGATCCCCTTGTATCGAGAGAGAAATACTGAGCCCTGCTTATCCCGGGGAAACAATCTAATGCACCTGCAACTGCCATTGCTTCAAGGTTTTTCTTATTCAGGGAATTGAGGTTGACTCTCTCAACAAGATCATAAATATCCGTGTACAATCCGTTATTTTCTCTCTCCTCAATAAGTTGAAGAACTGCACTTTCCCCTACTCCTTTTATGGCACCCAGGCCGAATCTTATGTTGCCATCCTTATTTACCGTAAACTTTACATTACTCTCATTAACGTCTGGTCCAAGCACCTCCATACCCATCCTGCGGGTCTCATCCATAAAAATTGTAATCTTCTTTATATCGCTGATATTACGGCTCAGAACTGCTGCCATATATTCTGCAGGGAAATTAGCCTTAAGATAACCAGTCTGGAAAGCAATAAGAGCATAACATGTTGAATGCGATTTATTGAAAGCGTACTGGGCAAAGGCTTCCCAGTCGGACCATATCTTATTTACTATGGCTTCATCATAACCTTTCCTTGTGCAACCCTCATGGAACTTGATCTTCATCTCATCCATTATTGAGCGCTTCTTCTTCCCCATGGCCTTCCTCAGTGAATCTGCTTCTCCTTTTGTAAATCCTGCAATTTCCTGCGAGAGCAACATTACCTGCTCCTGGTATACTGTTATTCCATAGGTATCATCGAGGTACTTTTCCATTACCGGAAGCGGATAGTCGATCTTCTCGGTACCATGTTTCCTCCTGATGAACTTGGGGATGTATTCCATCGGACCGGGCCTGTAGAGAGCGTTCATGGCAATCAGATCCTCCAGTCTGTTGGGCTTCAGATCTCTGAGATATCTCTTCATACCGGTTGATTCGAACTGAAATATCCCTGTTGTTTCTCCGTTGCTGAAGAGTTCGAATGTTTTTTTGTCATCGAGAGGAAGATTCTCAACATCTATATCTATCCCTTTCGACTTCTTTATATTTTCAACAGCATCCTTAATTATCGAAAGAGTCTTCAAACCCAGGAAATCCATCTTCAGCAGGCCAACAGATTCCACATGGTTACCGTCATATTGTGTTGCATAAAGGTCTGTGTCTTTTGCGGTGCACAACGGTATATAATTGTCGAGGGAATCCTTTCCGATGATTATCCCGCAGGCATGTACTCCGGTTTGCCTGATAGAACCTTCCAGCACCTCTGCATATTTTAATGTCTGTGCGATGAGCTTATTCGGGGACTCTTTCTCCCTGGCGAGTTCAGGTACCTCAGAATATGCTGAAGAGAGTGTTACCCCGGGTCTTTCAGGGATGAGTTTGGCCAGCCTGTCAGCATCGGGAAGGGGAAGCTTCTGTACCCTTGCCACATCCCTGATGGCCATCTTGGCTGCCATAGATCCAAAAGTAATTATATGGGCCACTTTATCGTGACCATATTTATTTACAACATATTTAAGTACCGATTCCCTGCCGTCTTCGTCAAAATCAATATCAATATCGGGCATCGAGATACGGTCGAGATTTAGGAAACGCTCGAAAAGCAAGCCATATTTAATTGGATCTATGTCGGTGATCCTCAGGCAGTAAGCGACGGCAGAACCCGCAGCAGAGCCTCTTCCCGGCCCGACAGATACTCCCATCTCCCTTGCGGCGCGAAGGAAATCCTGAACAATAAGAAAATACCCGGGGAACCCCATTCTGGCAATCATCGCCAGTTCAAAATCAATTCTGTCGGACTGTTCTTTTGTTAGAGTTCCCCATCGGTCTTCTGCTCCCTTCATGGTAAGGTGTCTCAGGTACTGGTCTTTATCAGTATATCCTTCAGGCAGCTCAAATTCAGGCATTATGGGATCATGGTCCAGTTTATATTTTTCAATTTTGTCAACCAGCCCGGCTACATTATCTATTGCTTCAGGAATGTCACTGAAGATGGTGCGCATTTCTTCTTCAGTCTTTATATATTCCTGTTTGGAGTATCTTAGCCTGTCAGGATCGTCAATATCTTTCGCGGTATTTATGCATATAAGCCTGTCATGAGCTTCAGCATCTTCTGCATTTATGAAGTGAACATCATTCGAGGCAATGATTTTAACATTAAACCTGGAAGATAAATCCCTGAAGACCTTAATTACCTTTTGCTGAAGGGGAAAGGCTGATCTGTCTGCCTCCGGATCGTAGGTCTCATGTCTCTGGATCTCCAGGTAAAAGTCTTCACCAAAAATATCCAGGTAACTCTTTAATGCTTTTTCCGCATCCTCCGTATTACCATTTAATATTTCATCCTGTATCTCACCTGCCAGGCAGGCTGAAGTTGCAATAAGACCCTCATGATACTTCGCCAATAATTGCTTATCGATTCTTGGCTTATAGTAAAATCCTTTTATCCAGGCAGTTGAGACGAGCTTGATCAGGTTCTTGTAGCCGGTCAGATTTTTAGCCAGCAGGATGAGGTGATCACCTGAGCGATCCTCTTTCCCGCTTACATCTTCAATTGATCTTTTGGCAACGTATATTTCGCAACCTATAACAGGCTTGATACCTTTCTTTGTTGCAATATTATGAAACTCCTTTACACCGAACATGTTGCCATGATCTGTAATAGCCAGTGCCTCCATACCGAGTGACTTCACCCTGTCGATAAGCTGAGAGATATTTGAAGCTCCATCGAGGATAGAGTATTGAGTATGAACGTGTAAATGGGCAAATGGAGCCATTGGAGGAAGCTGTGATTTTAATTTTTAAGATACAAAAATAGGCAAAAATGACGTATGTTCCCGGTTGCCGGTATAACTGTTAATAAAAAATGTCTGTTGTCTCATATCTGACATTTGTATATCCGTATGTGCCATTGGTTGGATTATCACAAATAATAAAAATGTATTCCAGTAATTTGGTATACAGTGATTAATATACTCAAGAAGACATGAACATATCAGTTTCCTGATTGTTTTTTTATTAACCTAACCATAAAATTATGAGAAAGCTTCTCTTGCTATTCTTTGTCTTTTTCGGGTTCCTGTTAACTGCAGCTGCTCAGCAAAAGACTATTACAGGAACTGTCACCGGGGCTGAAGATGGCCAGCCTGTTATAGGGGGGACAGTACAAATTGTCGGTACAACTATAGGTGCCGTGACGGATATTGATGGCAAATACCAGATATCCGCGGAAGAAGGTGCAACACTTGAATTTCGTTACGTAGGAATGAAGTCAAAGACCGTTGTTGTAGGAACGTCAAACATTATTGACATCCAGCTCGAGTATGACCTGCTTGGGGTAGATGAAGTAATTGTTGTGGCATATGGCACCCAGAGACGGGAGGCAAAGACCGGATCTGTGAGTGTGGTAAACAGTGACAGGATAAAGGATATTCCTGAAGCCAGCATAGATAAGATGCTTGGCGGGAAGATTGCCGGTGTTGTCGTATCCTCATCCTCAGGACAGCCTGGAGGTAACACCGATGTCCGGATAAGGGGTACCAGCACTATTCTTGCAGGCAGTCAGCCCCTTTACGTTATTGACGGGATCCCCGTTATGGATCTTGCTACCGAAGGTGACGATTCTTACCTGCTGACAAACACTGCGAATACCCTTTCGTCAATTAATCCGAACGACATCGAATCCATCTCTGTCCTGAAAGATGCTGCAGCGGCCAGCATATATGGGTCGAGAGCTGCCAATGGTGTCATACTTATTACTACCAAGTCGGGAAAGACAGGTAAGTCGAAAGTCAATTTCCGGACATCGACCGGTTTTGATGTTCTTGCTAATGATAATAACTATGGTCCCATGAGTGCAAAGGACTTTCTTCAGTACTCAAGGGATGCTGTTATCAATGCGGGACTCGATCCGGACGATCCTGCCAGTGGAAATTATTATTACCCTATGTCACTCATGGATAGTACAATCACTGACTGGGTTGATGTGCTTACAAAGAGAGGTAAGATCTTCAACGCAGAATTAAGCCTTGAGGGTGGTAATGAAAAATTGCAGCATTATTTCTCCGGCGGATATGAATCCAATGAAGGAGTTTTTTATGGTGTAAAATTTGAGAAATTCCAGGTCAGATCGAATATCGATTATAATATCAGTGATAAGCTGAAGATGGGAACAAGGATAACAGGTGTTCACTCTGTGACAAATGATGTTCCGATGCAGAATATGTACTTCGCAAATCCATTGTTCGGGTCGATAATGCTATCGCCGTTCAGTAAAAATATTAATGATGACGGAACCTATAACCTTATAATGCCTGAAAATGGCAACACAAATCCCCGTGCAACAGCTGAATATGATGATAACTGGGAAAAACAATACAGGTTTAACGGTAATATTTATTTCGAGTGGAAGGTTCTGAAGGAGCTGACCCTTAAAACCACCAATAACATTGAAGTGGCTGATGGAGAGGGAAGAAGATACTGGGACCCTAAGGCCAACTACGGTTTTGAAAAAGGCTATCTGCAGGCCGGACGAACCCAGTATATACAGACCACAACGTCAAATACGCTTAATTACCAGAAAATGTTTGGAAAGCACAGCCTGCAGGGAGTTGCCGGACAGGAGGCAACAAAATATTCTGCCAACGATTATTTCGTCACATCTCCTGATGTAGATCCCGCCATACCTTACCTTAACACAGGGACCTCGGGTAACGACGATGCAGATTATGCTGAGCAGGGTTATACCCTTCTATCATACTTTGGTGTACTGTATTATAACTTCGGGGGCAAATATTTTCTCCAGGGGAGTGTTAGAACTGACGGATCATCAAGGTTTGGAGAAGAGAACCGCTGGGGAACATTCTGGTCGCTCGGTGCATCATGGAACATGCACAATGAAACCTTTATGAGGAACCTCGGATTTGTAAACCTGCTTAAGCTGAGAGCAAGCTACGGATTAAGCGGTAATTTCAACATTGGATATTATGAACATTTCGGACTGTACAATACGGTTCAGTATAACGGATTTACGGGCACTGCTCCGGAACAACCTGCAAATCCCGCCCTGGGATGGGAGAACAACAAGGAGTATAATGCCGGGTTCGACTATGCATTGTTCGACAGGTTAACAGGATCATTTGAAGTATACTCCAGGACAACCGAGGATATGCTTCTCAACTATCCGCTTTCGCGCACTTCAGGATTTACATCAATAAGGCAGAATATCGGAGAGCTCAAGAACACAGGATTTGAATTTTTAATTGATGTTAATATACTGAACAGATCAGATTTGAAACTCAATGCAGGATTTAATATTTCCCACAACAACAGTGAGATTATTAACCTGGGTAAGGATGAACAATTCCTTAACCCGGACAACACAAGGATTGTGCACAAGGTTGGGGAACATCTGTACAGCTTTTATCTGTATGATTATGCAGGTGTTAATCCGGCCAATGGTGATGCTTTGTGGTGGACTGAAAGCGGTGAGCTATCCAATAAGTATGCTGACGCACGCAGGATAGTTGCTGGTACTCCTGAACCAAAGTACACAGGAGGGTTTAATACAAACGTCAGCTGGAAGGGTATTGCTCTTGATGTAAACCTTGAATATAAATATGGTAATGATGTATTGATTGAAGAGAACCGTTATGCAAATTCCGACGGATTCAGCTGGCTGAATAACCAGGCGACCACAGCCCTTGATTACTGGAAGAAACCTGGTGATATAGCAAGAAATCCAAAACCGATCGCTGACAATCCTACATTGTCAAGCGCTTTCAGAAATAAAAGATGGATGTACGATGGCAGTTATCTGAGGATAAAAAACATTTCACTCTCATATACCCTGCCTGCCGATGTGGTCAGCAGGTTAAAAATGCAGAGCCTGAGGATCTATGCCAGCGCTTTAAATCTCTTTACGTTCCATAATGTTGATTATTATGATCCTGAGAGA
>CAYQBZ010000147.1:0-1438 GCA_964415855.1 uncultured Rikenellaceae bacterium | reverse complement strand
GAGTACAGGGAGCAGGATTCGGAATATATCCGCAAACCAAGAAGTATGTTTTTGGACTTGAGGTATCATTCTAATATTTAAACATTTGCAATCATGAAAACAAAATCTACATATAAGATACTTTTAATACTAATTATGACTGCATTACTTAGCGCCTGCAGCGAGGATTTTCTTCAGCAGGTGCCGCGTCTTTCGCAGTCGAATGAGCTCTCGCTTTCAACTTATGAAGGCTTGCAGAACGCTACAATAGGATCCTATTCCTTGCTGTGTTCACAAAACTGGTATGGAGCGGCATATGTAATAACGGCCGACCTTAAGGGAGGAAATGCAAAACGTGGCCCTATCAATTCAGGCCGTTATGTCAATGAATACCTGTGGAATAACTCACCCACTGCAACAATAGGTTTATGGGATGATGCATACTCCACAATTGCCAGGGTGAACAATGTTATAAATGCAATTGATGACGGATTTGAAGAGGCCGGAGTTACCGCTGAACAGCTCGATGTACTTAAGGGAGAATGTCTTTTCCTGAGAGCTTTATCTCTATGGGACATGGTAAGGATTTATTCCCAGCCATATGTTGCCGGAACAGAAAATATGGGAGTACCGGTAGTGCTAAAAACAGAAAATGCTTATCCTGCCCGTAATACTGTTGGAGAGGTCTATGACAGGGTAGTTACGGACCTTATGGATGCAGCCAACCTGTTGCCCATCAATAATGAGCGTGGTAATGACGGGGCATGGGCAAATAAATGGGCTGCAACGGCACTTCTTGCAAAGGTTTACCTCTATATGGGGCAGTGGCAGTCAGCAGCTGACAAAGCTACAGATGTGATTAACAACGGGGGATATACCCTGTTTACAGCAGCAGAGTATACTACCTGGGATAATGGTGGTTACTGGGGAAGCGGCGGACAGGGAGATGAGATAATATTCCAGGTTGATGGCTCACAGGGGAATACCGACCATGGTTTCTGGGAGGCCCTTTCCTATATGCTTAACCCGGATGGTTATGGTGATATTGCCGCATCGCAGGACCTGCTTGACCTGTATGAGCCTGGAGATGTAAGAGCCGACCTCTTTGTAATGCCGGCATCTCATCCTACTGTCTCCTGGTCATTAAAATATCCCGGACGTCTGGGTGGAGTGCCTCCCGTGGATTTTAATACTCCTGTTTTAAGACTTTCTGAACTTTATCTTATCAGGGCTGAGGCAATTCTTCGTGGAGCATCAGTTGCAGGTGTAAGTGCATTGAGTGATTATAATGCCCTGAGGACAAAACGTGGCCTGGCAGCTGCCGGTGCTGCACCTGCTCTTAACGACATCTATATGGAGAGAAGGAGAGAACTCTGTTTTGAAGGAAATGAACTGTTCGATCTTGCCCGTACACAGCGGTCTCTTGCACGGACAGACTTTACGGGTTCTATGAGAAAAG
>CAYQBZ010000146.1:3648-8025 GCA_964415855.1 uncultured Rikenellaceae bacterium | reverse complement strand
CGGCCTGATTTCGTGAGGGTCAGGCAGTTTCGACAAAACCGACAAACTCCGATGGATGTGCCAACATGGTTATTTTTTTTGAGAAAAGCAGAATAGGCGACCAATGCTTCCGCGTCGACCACACGGTGTAAAGCCTCGGGTGGTTCCAGTTTCCTGATCTGATCCGATTTGCCACAATAGGGGCATTTCACACCGAACAAGGCTATTTCTGTGGCCGGAAGATCATGCTCCATAACAAAATTCACAGAGTTCCCAACCTTGCCACAGCCAAAGCATTTAAAGATCTCTTTTGCAGGAGATACTGTAAATGATGGTGTCTTCTCATTATGAAATGGGCAGAGACCCAGGTAATTAACGCCTCTCTTCTTAAGAGGGACAAACTCCTGGATAACATCTACTATCTGTGCAGCATCGAGAATACGTTCTATTGTTGAACGGTCAATCATTTTTCAAAGATATTATGAAATTGGCTATAAGCTATCAGCCGGGAATTATTTTATGAGAGGACAGACCTGAAATACTCTATAGTCTTCTCCAGGCCTTCTTCTATAGGTACAACCGGTGACCAGCCCAGCCCTTTAACTGCAAGTGAGATATCTGGCTGACGTTGCCTTGGATCATCATCAGGAAGCGGAAGGTAATTGATCTTTGATTTTGACCCGGTCATCGTGATAATCATTTCAGCAAGGGAAAGTATTGTCATCTCGCAAGGATTGCCAAGGTTAACAGGTCCTGTAAAGCTGTCGGGAGTATCCATCAGTTTTATGAGGCCATAGATCAGATCGTCGATATATTGAAAACTGCGCGTATGGGAACCATCTCCGAAAATGGTTATGTCTTCTCCTTTAAGTGCCTGTACAATGAAGTTAGATACAACACGTCCATCGTTTGAGTTCATTTTTGGACCATAAGTGTTGAAGATCCTGGCGATCTTTATACGCACCTTATTCTGATTATGGTAGTTCATGAAAAGTGTCTCTGCACATCTCTTCCCTTCATCGTAACAAGCCCTTGGCCCCAGTGTGTTTACATTTCCCCAGTAACCTTCATGCTGAGGATGTATCTGAGGATCGCCATAAATTTCGCTTGTTGAAGCCTGAAGTATTTTCGATCTGGTCCTTTTGGCCAGTCCCAGCGTATTTATTGCTCCCATCACTGAGGTTTTGATTGTCTTAATACCATTATACTGGTAGTGAACCGGAGAGGCGGGACATGCAAGGTTATAAATCTCATCGGTCTCAACAAAGACAGGCATTGTAATATCGTGTCTTATAACTTCAAAGTATGGATTATTAAGCAAATGAACAATGTTCATCTTTGATCCGGTGAAGTAGTTATCGAGACATATAACATCATGTCCCATATCCAGCAGGCGTTCACAGAGATGTGAACCTATAAAGCCGGCACCGCCGGTCACCAGTATTCGTTTCATAGTAATTTTAATAGATACAAATATAGGTACAAAGGCGCAAAGGCGCAAGGGCATAAAGGCACAAAGGTATAATGAGTGTCAAAGCTGCTTTTGCCATTGAGCCGTTGAGCCGCTGTCCCCGGATGGATTCTTTGTCACCATAACCCGAATCACAGTTTCTTCGATATCAACTTCCCTGATGTCGTTTCCCGGAAATGAGCTGACAAGATTCACTGCCGTGGCAAGCGTTTGTGAACTGATATATGTGGAATGTCTGTTTACTGCTTCCCGGACGAAGTCATTATCCTCAATACTCACGGTGATCTTGTCGGTTACGTCGAAGCCCTTTTCCTTACGTATATTCTGGATTCTGTTGACAAACTCACGTGCAATGCCTTCATAGCGCAGTTCGTCGGATACGGTGATATCCAGGGCTACAGTAAGCCTGCCGTCATTGGCCACCTGCCAGCCCGGAATATCTTCGGATATTATTTCAACATCTTCAGCAGTAAGGACCATCTGTTCCCCATTAATATTAACAGGATAGCTTCCATTATTCTCAAAAGTCACTATCTCCTGTGGTGTTAATCCTGAAATGGTTTTGCTTATCTCCTTCATCAGCTTCCCGTAGCGAGGGCCGAGCGTTTTGAAGTTGGGTTTTATCTTCTTTACCAGGATCGCTGCAGTGTCATCGATAAATTCAACTTCTTTCACATTCACCTCGGCCAGAATAAGATCCTTAACAGATTCAAACTTGGCCCTGAATTGTTTATCAGGTACAGGAACCATCATTCTTGCAAGAGGTTGTCTTACCTTGATGCTTACTTTCCTGCGCAGGCTTAGGATCATAGATGATACTTTCTGCGCTATATCCATCTTTTCCTCCAGCGCTTTATCGATAAGCGACTCATCATGACGAGGGAAAAGAGCAAGGTGAACGGATACTTCCTTATGTCTGCCTGTCGTGCTGTTCAGATCGATGAACAGGCGCTCGGTATAGAACGGAGATATCGGCGCAGCAAGCTGACTGACTGTCTCAAGGCAGGTATAAAGGGTCTGGTATGCGGCCAGTTTATCCCTGTCATATTCGCCACCCCAGTAACGCTTCCTGTTAAGGCGGACATACCAGTTGCTGAGATTTTCAGTGACAAATTCCTGTATTGCACGTCCAGCGCGAGTTAAGTCATAATCTTCATAGCATAGTCCTGCTTCTCTGACAAGAGAGTTGAGCAGAGAGATGATCCATCGGTCTATTTCCGGCCTTTCCTGTACCGGGATATCCTCTTCGGTATACCTGAAGTTATCTATATTGGCATACAGGGCAAAGAATGAATAGGTGTTATAGAGTGTTCCGAAAAACTTACGTTTTACTTCGTCAACACCAGTTATATCGAATTTCAGGTTATCCCATGGCTGGGCATTTGTAAGCATGTACCAGCGCAAGGGGTCGGAGCCATGTTCTTCAATGGTGGTAAAGGGATCCACGGCATTTCCAAGTCTTTTTGACATTTTGTTCCCATTTTTGTCGAGAACGAGGCCGTTGGATATAATATTCTTAAAAGATACTGAATCGGATATCATCGTAGCTATAGCGTGCAGGGTAAAGAACCAGCCTCTTGTCTGATCGACGCCTTCAGCTATATAATCGGCCGGGAACATCTCATGAAAATTATCCCTGTTTTCAAACGGGTAGTGCGCCTGAGCATAGGGCATAGCACCCGAATCGAACCATACATCAATAAGGTCGGGTTCGCGTAACATCTTTTTACCTGAATCGCTTACCAGTATTATTTCATCCACAAACGGACGGTGGAGATCAAATTTATTATAATTTTCCTCAGAGTTGTCACCCTCGATGAAGCTCTCAAGGGGATTTGATTCCATGAAACCTGCCCTGACAGATCTGTCAATTTCTTTCTTAAGCTCAGCTGCTGATCCTATACATTTTTCTTCCTTGCGGTCCTCGGTTATCCATAAAGGCAGGGGTGTTCCCCAGTATCTTGACCGCGACAGGTTCCAGTCAACAAGGTTCTCCAGCCACTTGCCAAACCTCCCTGTTCCTGTTGAAGCCGGTTTCCAGCTGATGGTATTGTTCAGTTCGATCATGCGTTCGCGGAAGGCAGTGGTACGGATAAACCAGGCGTCCAGCGGATAATACAGCACAGGCTTATCGGTTCTCCAGCAATGCGGATAGCTGTGTACCTGTTTCTCAATCCTGAATACCTTGCCCTGCTGTTTCAGCATAACAGCAATATCAACATCGAGGGAATCAGCATCGGGAGGCAGGTTTTCATCATATTCGTTCTTTACCGGGCGGTCCTGGTAACCTGAATATGTGTTCACATTAACATATTGCTTAACAAAAGACTCATCCAGGTCATTTACAGGCACCATGTAACCACGCTTATCAACCATTGGCCCTGAGGACCCGTCTTTTCTCTTGACGACGAGGGGCGGTACCCCGTTCTCCTTCGCCACCTTGTAATCGTCGGCACCGAATGTGGGAGCGATGTGAACTATACCGGTTCCGTCTTCGGTGGTAACAAAATCGCCGGTGAGAACCCGGAAAGCGCCTTCTCCCGGATCGACCCAGTCGATTAGCTGTTCATAACTGATACCCTCCAGTTCACTACCTGGAAATTCACCAAGAACTTTATAGGGGATCTTCCTGTCACCCGGGATATATCCTGAAAAATCTTCCTCAGCATTTGAATCTGGGAACATGGCATTCAGGAGATCTTTTGCGATTACAACTGTTATCGGATCGCCTGTATAAGGGTTAAAACTACGTACCTTTATATAAATGATCTCTTTACCTACAGCAAGGGCAGTGTTTGAAGGCAGTGTCCATGGAGTGGTTGTCCAGGCCATCATATGGACCTCAGGAGTATCGATATCCTTAAATAGAAATTCTGATGCTTCATTCCTGATAAGCTTAAACAGAGCAATGCATGTAGTATCTTTTA
>CAYQBZ010000146.1:0-3638 GCA_964415855.1 uncultured Rikenellaceae bacterium | reverse complement strand
ATCGCGGTAACACCCCGGAAGATTAAGTTCGTGTGAGCTAAGACCTGTCCCGGCGGCAGGGGAATATGGCTGTATTGTATAGCCCTGGTAAAGGTATCCTTTTGAATACAGTTGTTTCAGGAGCCACCAGAGAGTTTCTATGTAACGGTTATCGTACGTTACATAAGGGTGGTCCATATTGACCCAGTATCCCATTTTACGGGTAAGATCCTCCCAGAGATCGGTGTATTTCAATACATCTTTACGGCAGGCTTTGTTGTAGTCTTCAATTGATATCTTATTGCCAATATCCTCTTTTGTTATGCCCAGTGCTTTTTCCACGCCAAGTTCCACGGGCAGCCCGTGTGTATCCCAACCGGCCCGCCGCTTTACTTCATATCCGCTTTGTGTCCTGTACCTGCATATGGCGTCTTTTATGGTACGGGCCATAACATGATGTATCCCGGGTATTCCGTTAGCTGAAGGGGGACCCTCATAGAAAATAAATTCACCTTTCCCATCGAGTTCACGAATGCTCTTATGAAAAGTATCATTCTCATCCCATACCCTGAGGATCTCTTTATTTACTTTCGAAAGATCAAGACCTTTATATTCAGGAAACCTTTTCCCCATCGGATCAGCATGTTGTTAAAAGAGTTTTTGAATAAAAAATTTCGCACAAAGATAGTAATTTCCGGAATAATATAAAGAAAACTGGGGAGTGGGAGAAAGAGGCTAAGAGGCTAAGAGACTAAGAGACTAAGAGACTCAGGGACTAAGAGACTAAGAGACTATGATTGACAGGAAAAACTTAGTTGATTGATCAAAATTTACCATGTCCAATTACCGGGATGGATAGACATGTTTACTAATTTACCTATTATATTTTCATATACTGAATTAAGTTTTTCATGTTCCTCACTTGTCATATATTCACAGTTAAAAGCGAAATCTAACCAAGTTTGAGTTTCAGCGCTTTCTCCTTCTGAATCAGATAATTTGGCAACGAATGCTCTAGGGTATCTTCGTTTCCTGAAAGCCTCAGCAAGATTTCCACATACTGAGCGTAATGACCTTCTTATTTGGTCTGTTAAAGAGTAAATTTCCTCTTTTGGAAATTTCTTTGTGATCTTAAAGATCTTCATTGAGGCTTCAAATGCAAGCTTATATACCTCCAATTCTTTGTGAGATCTTATTTTCATCTCAACAGCGATTTAGTAAATAAAAATTTATTCCATTTTAATATTACAAAATTTTCCTGATATGTCTATATAGTTTTGCATATTAGTCCCTCAGTCTCTCAGTCTCTCAGTCCCTCAGTCCCTCAGTCCCTCAGTCCCTCAGTCCCTATGTTTCTCCGCTCCAGGTCTATATGCTATATCATAAATCAATAATTACTATTTTTATTATGTTAAAATTACTTATAAATGAAAAAACTAATCATCCTTACAGGCGCAGGTATGAGTTCCGAAAGCGGTATAAAGACCTTCAGGGATTCCGGAGGACTTTGGGAGGAGTATGATGTTATGGAGGTTGCCACTCCAATGGCATGGGCGAATAACAGGGATATGGTGCTCAGATTTTATAATGAGAGGAGAAGGCAGCTTAAAGGATGCAGCCCTAATGATGGACATCTTGGGTTGGTAAAGCTTGAAAGGTATTTCGATGTTCACATCATCACTCAGAATATTGATGATTTGCATGAAAGGGCGGGCAGCTCAAAAATTCTGCATCTCCATGGAGAGCTTACAAAGGCCAGAAGCACAACGGACCCTTCTCTTGTATATGAGATAGGATATAAAGATATTAATGAAGGAGATAAATGTGAAAAGGGAAGCCAGCTCAGGCCTCATATAGTATGGTTTTATGAAGATGTGCCAATGATGGAGGAAGCAGCTGGCCTTACCCGCGAAGCAGATATTTTTGTTGTGGTCGGATCGTCACTTAATGTGTATCCGGCAGCGGGACTTATCCACTATGCTCCGGACAGGGCCTCCTTATGGCTTATCGACCCTAAGGATGTTACTGTGCCGCTTAACAGAAGAGTGCAGGTTATAAAGGAGAATGCATCGGTTGGAGTAAAAATACTGACAGAGAGATTACTCATTTTATAACTATCTTTGTTTCACTATAATTGAAACTATGAGTCAGCTGAACTCAATGACCAGAAAAATTGTGCTTGCAATAACCGGAGCAAGTGGTTCTGTTTATGCTCTGAAGTTGCTGGAGAGGCTTGGAGAGATTTCTGCTCCTCCGAAAGAGATCGCTGTGATATTTTCCGATACTGCCAGGGAGATATGGGTAGCTGAAACAGGAGCAAAATATTCTCCGTCCTTTCCTGCGAAGGAGTATAATAATAAAACATTTTTTGCGCCATTCGCATCAGGTTCATCACAATACTATTGTATGATTATATGTCCTGCATCGATGGGTACAGTGGGACGTATAGCCAACGGGACCTCAGATGATCTGATTGCCCGTGCGGCAGATGTGATGTTAAAGGAAAGACGGCGGTTGATAGTCGTTCCCAGGGAATCGCCATATAACCTGATACATATTAAAAATTTTGAGAAACTTACGCTGGCAGGGGCCATAATATGCCCGGCTTCACCTTCTTTTTACAGTAATCCCCGAACTACTGATGATCTTGTTATGACAGTTGTCGACCGCATACTTGATTTGGCAGGATTCGACAGCAATGCCTTCAGATGGATGGAAAATGGTTGACAGACGAATATCAAAATTCTTCAGGAAGCATCATGTACTGACAGTTGCCACCACTGTTGACAATGAACCATGGTGTGCCAATTGTTTCTATGTTTACCTTGAAGAGGAGAACGTCCTTGTTTTCACAACAGACAGTGATACACGTCACGGGAAAGAGTTTATTAGGAATCCGCTGATTGCAGGATCGGTTGTTCTTGAGACAATGCTAGTTGGAAAGATTAGAGGGATCCAGTTTCAGGGAATAGTCTCTGAGCCGGAAGGCGAGATGCTCACCAGGGCTAAGAGCGGGTATCTTAAAAGGTTTCCTGTTGCGACGCTTATGGATACCAGGCTGTGGGTCGTGAAGCTCACGTTTATCAAGATGACAGATAATAGATTAGGGTTTGGGAAGAAGCTTAACTGGACGACGGGCACCAGGGCTTAAAAACCAGGCTAAAAACCAGATTCTCTGCCATGCGAGATAGGGCACATTCTGTTTCATCATATATTCTTCCCCGGATCCGGGGTCCAGCGTCGGGCATCCTTCTAAATTATTTTCTATTTTTGTGAAAAAGTAAAATAAATAACTATGTTTTCCGGAATCGTTGAAGAAGCCGCCCCTGTTGTGAAGCTTGAAAAAGAGAATGACAACCTTCATATAACAATGAGATGTTCGTTTACTGATGAGCTAAGGATTGACCAGAGTATATCTCATAATGGAGTTTGTCTCACAGTTGTAAGAAAAGAGAATGAGACCTATACCGTGACGGCCATAAAAGAGACACTTGAAAAAACCAACCTGGGACTATTAGAGCCGGGTGACAAGGTCAACCTCGAGCGCAGCACCCGTCTTGACGGACGTCTCGACGGGCATATGGTGCAGGGTCATGTTGACCAGACAGCAGAATGCACCGGAGTGAAAGAAGCAGGTGGGAGCTGGTATTATACATTTG
>CAYQBZ010000145.1:0-8039 GCA_964415855.1 uncultured Rikenellaceae bacterium | reverse complement strand
TTTGTTCAATTTTTCTTTCTTCGCTCGTCAACCTGCGCTCTGAGCTTTTTCCTCCAAACTTATCCCATTGCGAATAGTTATAATAATATGGACATATCCTTTATGACGTCATGTACAGCATGTGCACCGGAACGGTAAGGTTCATAGGGAAGCGTGACAGGATGAAAAGATTTACCTTTGTTCCCCTGCAACTTCGTGGCTGTCACCCTTAAAGAGGCTCCGTTTCTCCGTCCTCAAAGCCTGTCGCATTTACGTAAACCCCTACCTGAATTCCTCCTTCATCCACCCCACCACCTTGTCTTTCATATCATCGGAGAAACGGTTATAGTCCTCGGGGGAGAAGACCCCGATCTTGTCCTCTGCCTTGTATAATTGATACACTTTTTTCACATCATCCATGCAGTGCTGTATATCGGTGAAGGAGGCATACTGGTCCCATGTAGGAGCGATGACAAGCAGCGGACGTGGTGCTATGGCAGCCAGTATCTCGTGAAAGTCCCAGGGGATATGTGTCTCGTTCTTCACAAAGAAGCCCAGCCTTGGTATTAGTCCGTGCAGGTGCGAATATTCATAGATCCCTTCAGCTGTTTTTCCCGTTGTGTTGGTGCGCATAGGTGTGAAGCCGCACACCGAGATCATCCCGGCTATCCTGTCATCGAGGGCAGCACTGTACAGGCCCACCGTGCCTCCCAGCGAGTAACCGGCGGCATATATACGACCCGGATCGACAAGTTCGTTTTCCGAGAGTGCATCGACAGCCCAGCGCACATCGGCCACCATCCTTCCCATCTTTGACCAGTGGGGGAACCTGTCGTAGAACAGCCTGCTCTCTTCAGCCAGCCTCGTGCCGAAGCCTATCTGGTCGTACAGGTACACGGCATAACCTGCATTCACGAACATGTTAATGATACTTCCGGCTTTACCTACCCCGGTCGAATAGGAATATTCGTGCAGCCATATCACCACAGGCATCCGGGCAGGCTTGGTGTCTCCGGCAGAAGGTGCCTTATAATATAGTCTTCCGAACAGGAGAGGGGTGTTTGTGATATCGCGGTCTACCCTGGGCAGTCCGACCACTTCCTCGAGGTAATCAGTCTGCGGTCCGGGACCGACGGAGGGCGGCTCATCTCCTAGTCCCCATTTTATGCGGCTTTTAATATCCGGGACCTTCTCTTCCCAGCCCTGCAGGTTACGTATGACCTTTCCCTGCGGATCAATTAGCAGATCATCATTTCCTTTGGCCGGGCAGGACAGGGGATCGGTCATCTCCCCGCTTAGTCCCAGCCATTTGGAGAAGGTATAATCGTAATACATTTTGTTTTCAGGTTTGATAGCACCTCGTCCGAACACATAGTCGAAGAAGTCGATATACCGTTCAATATCCCTGTAGGCCGGGGCATGTAGACCGTAGCGCAGGTCGAGGGCTATCTTATCTCCTGCCCCCAGGAAGTCGTATGCTTTCTTTGCCGACAGGTAGGCCTGCTCGATACCCCAGGGATTGCCGGCCGATTCGGTGACTGACGAGGTGATCATCAGTCCACGCGGTGCTATCAGTGCCATCAGTGAGTTCTGGTCGACCGGCAGCTTGCTCTCCCAGCCTGTGAAAAACCTGAGCCTGGGGTGAAGCCAGTGGGGGCGGGCCCAGGTGAGCAGGGGCATGGTCTCGTTGCTGTACTTATCGGTGGTGTAGCGGAAGGGATCTTCACCGCCCGTGCCTCCGCTGATAGGTACCACGGCCGTGATGCGCTCATCATATGCTGCTGCCCATAACGCCATCTTGCCGTTCCTCGAGAGCCCGGTAAGGGCTATCTGCTGCTTGTTGACATTGTCGAGTGTATACAGGTAATCGATGGCCCTTGAGGCGGCCCATCCCCAGCGCATCAGTGCGCTGAAATCGTACTGCGGCCACCATAGCTCCTCGTATCCTTCGCTGTCGTCGGGGTAGCCGTACTTGGGATCCGTTGCAGTAAAGCGGCATCCTATGTATCCGCGTCGCACGGCGGCCTGCACCCAGCTGTAGTTATCTATTTTCCACGGACATATGAACGCCGGGAAAGGACCGTCGCCCGGGGGTATCAGCAGTGTGACATGCAGCTGTGCCCGGTGTCCGGGCCCGAACTTCAGGAGGACAGTTTTTTCTGTCAGCTGCCCGATCTTTTTCTCTTCCAGCAGCTCAGCCAGCAGGTTGTCCGGCGGCGGCGGGACCGTACCCGTTATCCAGTGCTGCGCCAGTCTTTTCATCTCCTCGCGTTTCTGCTGCCACTGGGCTGTAGTCTCCACGGGAATATTTTTCCCGCCCTCGTCGATTATCAGCGGGTCGGGCAGGAAGGGGAGAGAGGGCATCGCGTCGAAGTCGGGAGGCAGTTCGCCGGTGCGTTTCAGCCAGTCGCGCCAGAGGAAGTCCTGAGGTGAGACATGAGCGGGAGGCGTTCCCGGCAGCTGGTCACCGCTGGGCTTGGTAAGGTCGGCGGGGCTGACTTTCAGCAACCTTTGCAGGTACTGCCGGGGGCTAAGGTAGGCCTGAGTGTAAGCTGCTGTGGGAAGCATTATGGGGAGCAGTGCTTCTGCTATTAACAGGATGATGAGGGTTGTTTTTATTTTTTTCATCTTGATATAATGGTTATACAGTTTCTGGGGCCGCATAGAAGCCCAATATTTTCTGCACTTCAGATAGACAGGGGCAGATTGTTTTCGTGGTTGCTCTCACGCTTCATTTTCTTTATCCTCTCACTACTCATCTCTCACCACTCATTACTCATCTCTCACCACTCATTACTCACTTCTCACTTAATCCAATCCCGAATTATGATCCGGTCCTGGTAAAGCTTTACCTCCAGTTTTTGCTTTTCACGCCATTTCAGCTTCCT
The DNA here is from genome assembly GCA_964415855.1 of uncultured Rikenellaceae bacterium. GTDB lineage: Bacteria > Bacteroidota > Bacteroidia > Bacteroidales > VadinHA17 > LD21. The sequence continues at coordinate 5,172 of CAYQBZ010000145.1, read as the reverse complement.
GATATATTCTATAGGTATGGTAACCGAATAGCTGGAACCACCTGCTACCTTAGTCAGACTCCTGAGGTTCCTTTGTTCAATTTTTCTTCTTGACATATCGCGTGTGTTAATTCAGTATTAAAATACTGAGAAAAATACTGAAATGCAAATTAATGATATGAGGATGAATTAGGGAGGGGGGATTCGGTAGTAATTCGGTAGTAATTCAATTGTTATTACGGTTAATTACAATCAATTACGGCCCGAAGTGCCAAATTACCCGAAGCAAATTACTGCGCGCAGCGCCCAATGTAGCGGGATGAACTTAATAAGTATCGGACTGAAATAAAATTTAAGATAATTTGTGTAATTTTCTGTGCTTAACTTATAGGAGATTTAAATCATTGTATTCATGGTAACAAGAAGAAAGTTCATTAAGACTTCTGTCCGGTCGGGGCCTGGCAGCTACCTGACTATAACAGGTATCGGCACTGGTACTGAGGATCAGCATGGTGAGGACAGCTGGGTATCCGCACAAACGGATCGCATTGTATCGGTGATGATTTTTTACCCTGCGATCCATTACCGGCCAGGCTTCAAAAGGCAGGATACCAGACGGCCGGTTTCGGGAAGACACACTGGGGCCGGACAGATAAACGTATTGGAACACGCGGATTTGAATACAGGGTGGTGGGAGCAAAAGAGGTAGGGATGGAGGAGGGCGCAATTCATTACCAGGATGACGAAAACCCGGAAGGATTGGCTGCGTACCGGAAAGAAGTAAGAGATTATGGAGGAGGAGAGGAAGCAGTGGCAGGATTGATAGGAGCCACCTCGCAGATACCCGACCGAGATCACCGCGACGGCTGGGTGGCAGAGAAGTGCCTGGAATTCATTGATACAGGTATTGATGAAGACCGTCCGTTGTTCCTGTATCTTTCATTTCTTAAGCCTCACCCCGGGTTTAATGTTCCAAAACGATTTGAAGACCTGTACGATATAAATACAATCCCCGATATAGAACAGCCGCCATGGGATACGGAACCTGATACACATCTTGCTGCGGGAGAAAGAGGTAATCCTTCATTGGCTAACAGGTATAAGAACTGGCATGAGGCATGGACCAAGCTGTCACCAACGGAAAGACGGCGCACAACCCTGAGGTACTATGCCAACTGCTCATGGCTGGACAATTATTTCGGACAGGTACTCGAAAAGCTTGAAAAACTGGGACGGCTTAAAAATGCACTTATAGTGAGTGGGATAATGTGTATTATCGAAAGGAAAACAGGGAAATTGTTGAGAAGCTGACAACGGAATTGCTTGCGCATCTTGCCTGCACATGGGCAGGTTTTCCGGTAGGGAAAGGGTAGCTTTAGCAGGCAGGTAAGGTAGTCATTCGGCAGTAATTCAGTAATAAATGAGTGGTCTCCCTACTCCTACGAAACACTTCAGAATAATAGTAAAACAATTATGTTTCTTTTCTTGTTTTTACTACCTTTCTTTTCCCCCAAGGGGGAAAGGAGAATCAATTCCTCCACCCCAGCCTCTGCCACTAATAGGAACTCCGTAGGGATTGTCCTTAGCATAAACATCGACAGATTCCTTATATTTGATGACCACCTCTTTAAGCCTGGCTTTGAAGTCAATATCCATATATGGGATTGCCTGTAATGCGTTTAATAATCCGCCTCCTCTGCTGCCCATACCTCTCTCGAGTGAAGGCCAGAGTAAATCCAGGAACCTGTTTAAATATTTCTGATCTTTTGTGGTTAAATATAGCTGAAATGCGGCATTCATTTCACCTGCACTTCCAAATCCCATTCCTGACTGTTGACTCGTATTCTGAGTCTGGTTGGCAATTTCGTCCCACATTCTTATTGCATCAGCCAGGCATCTATCGGCCAGTGGCTTATTGAAATTTTTAAGAGGACGGGTTGCAGTAGCCAGAGCTCCGGTTGTTGTCCTTACACCGAGATGAATAAGCTCTATACCGGCATTTTTTTCATCATTAAACATCCCGGTATACTGATTACTGTAGACAAACACATTTACCCCCGGTGTTTCAAAGTATCCCGGGTCATTAAGACTTAGTGTATGGCTCATAGCATTATTCGATAACATGATAAGAGAAGCAGCCATAAGAAAGATTATCACCACATTTTCCAGCTTGAATTTATTTTTCATGGTTTTTATTAATAGGTTAAAAATTTATTTCAGTTCTTATAACCGGTTCTGAACCAGTCAAAATCGACGTACCCTCCCGGAGTTCTGGTAGAGTAGTTGAACAGACCGTAGCGGTATCCCATAAAATGGGGCATTGAATATTCCATTTTGAGTTGTGTTCCAATAGGGATCCACTTTTTACCATTAAGGCTGTAAAAGAAGTTTGCCACATCTGCACGGTCCCTGAAATCACATTCAGCCCGCAGGAATACCGTCTGTTGGGTTAATGGGACACTTTGTACTTCTACAGGTGTGCCTGATTGTGCATTTACCATTACAATAGATTTTGTTCCATTTTCACACCTCACCCCAATCAGTCCGAATTTTCTCTGCAGAAGACCCAATCCGGCAAAATCTCCATCCTTCATATTTGAGACATCAACCGAAGTTGATCCAAAACACTCTGGTCCGAATGTGCGTTGCGTCAGGGTGTTTCTCGCCTGTACAAAAAGGGAGTCAGTTCGGCCTGTTGTGAGTCTAAGATAGCCTTTACGCTGAGTTACAGACCAGAGATCCTTTACAGGATTATGGTTCCATTGCCACACCAGTGGTAAAGCTGGTTCCCCTTTTTTACGGGTGAACTCATCGGAAGCTGCAATACCAGGTATTACTCCTTTGCTGGCAGGAAGGTCCAGGTTTTCCGGCACTTTGCCTTCTACACCAATAACAGGCCATCCTTCTTCCCATTTCATTGGAACAAGGTAAGGGATGCGTCCTACCGATCCGTAATCGCGGAACAGGTATGCAAACCACCTGCCGTCGGGTGTGTCAACCATACCTCCCTGGGCCACTCCTTTATCCTGAAAAATAAGCTTTCCTTCCCACGGGCCTGTTATTTTATCTGCTCTGTGGATGACAACAGTCCGCATACCTCCCCCGGGCCAGGTGATGTTAAAAAGATAATATTTACCATTGTACCTGAACAGCTGGGAGCCTTCCCCCAATCCACTGTCAGTACCTGAAGGAAGGCTTGAATTCTCAATGATAACCTGGTTTATTCCTCCTGTTTTGACTCCCGACAGATCAGCATTAAGCTCCACAAGACTGAGTCTTTTATTACCATATATAAGATAAACCCGGCCATCATCATCAAATACCAGTGTATGATCATGAAAACTGGGCTTGAAGGAGATCTCTTTCCAGGATCCATTTTCTATATCCTTTGTTGACCAGATATATGTTTTACCTGTTGTTGACGAGAAGGTCGATACATAGTATGTGTTGTTATGGTAGCGAATGCAGCTGGCCCAGGAACCCCTGCCGTATGCATTTCTTCCATTTTCAAGATTTAAGGCTTCATTGTTTCCCAGGGTATCATAAGTATAGCTCACTATCTTCCAGTTCGTAAGATCATCTGACTTCATAATCGGCACCCCCGGGCTCATGTGCATCGTTGTGCTGCTCATAAAGTATGAGTTACCGACCCGTATCATTGATACATCGGGGACGTCTGCAAAAATTATCGGATTTTGAGCTTGTTTTAACTGAGCTGAAACTCTGACATTGAAAATGATACAAACTAATATTACAAACCAAAAACAGGTTTTTTTCTTTCGATTTATTTTCATTATTTGAGTATTTTTAGTGACTTAATGAATATTGTTTTTTCGTGCCAAGTTGTTTCTCAGTTTGAGAAAACAGATTTAAATGTGTAATTATACAGATCGCGACTGTAATAATTCTGTGATTAGAAGGGATTTTAACTATCCGTATTTTCATTGCTTGTATTAATTTAACATTTCTAGAAAATCCACGATATTAAATTTACAAAATCAAATTAATAATATTTCTGAGAATAAAATAAACTTAACAAATGAAAAACATTGTAACATCATTTATTTTTGCAGTAATCATTCTCTGTTTAATAGGTATTTCCTGCACTGACGTACAGTCAGACACTAAAATTCCCAGGAGTGTTCCGGAAGCTGAAGGAATATCTTCAAAAGTAAAAATTATATTTCCTGATTGTACGGCTACAAATAAAACCGAGTTCCACAGTTTCATTGTTATCAGGCATGGGAAAGTTGTTGCTGAAGGCTGACGGGAGCCATTCAAACCTGATTTAAAGCATACTTTATATTCAGCCAGTAAAAGCTTTACATCTACTGCAGTAGGTCTTGCAGTTAATGAAAACAAAATCGGCGCAGATGATAAACTTATTTCATTTTTCCCGGAATACCTGCCTGACAGTGTCAGTTCCAGTCTTGCAGAGCTTGAAATAAGAGATATGCTGGCGATGTCGACCGGCCAGAGGCGTGAATCATCAAATACCAGTGATGAATGGATAAAAGCATTTGTGAGGACACCTGTGGATATAGAACCAGGGACAAAATACAGGTACAGTTCAATGGACTCCTACATGTTGTAAGCAACTGTTCAGAAGGTTACCGGGGAAAAGGTATAAGACTACCTGACTCCGAGATTATTCAGCCTATTGAAATAGAAGGAACTGACCGGGGAACAAATCCCGAAGGTATAAACACAGGTGGATACTCTTGATGGCGAGTATCAAAATCCCCATAATCAGGTGATTAACTGCCAGTATCTATACAGAATTATAATAATAATCATATTCAGTTCCTGCAATGCAAGCTGTATGTGAAATTATTGATTTATATTAGTAGCAGTAAAATAAAATTTTCTAAATGAAAACGGAATGGATTAACCGGATCATATTCACCCCGGCATCAGTTCTTTTTACAATTTACACAGGGTATAAATATTGCTGCCTATGTCTCGTCTCTTAGCGGTCATGAATAGTAGTTGTGGCGTCGCAGCTTGCTGGAACTTTCACAGTTCCTGTTTAAATAACCTATATCTTTAATAGTCATAATGAGAAAATTCCGGGAGAATGTTACATTAAATTATATTTGAAAATTCAAAAGCACTAACCTGATTTAACAGTATTCCAGGAATGCATAATAAGTGAAACTCTAAATTAACCTCAATGAAGACCAGACCAAAAAT
>CAYQBZ010000144.1:0-8116 GCA_964415855.1 uncultured Rikenellaceae bacterium | reverse complement strand
CCACATTTCCCGCAAACGAGCTTAGGACTTGCCGTATCGCTCTTACAAATGGTTCCTTACCAAACAGCCGGGAATATGACTTTCGTGTTATTTCAAGGATCTCAGAGCTAAGGTCAGGTTTCCATCCGGGATAGCCATCAGAGTGAACTACCTCAGCATCGGCCAGTCGCATACATGATTCCACCATTGAGCCGGCATATTGCTTTGAAGATTCCACAGAACTTCTCTGTGTGGTAATTATCTGAACAGTGTTGTTGGCACCGAATTTAGCAGAGGCCAGATTGGTTGAAGTTTCCACCAGGTCATCCATTTCACTTGACCAGGCAATTACTCCATGCGGACAGCAGTTTAGTGCAGATACCAATTTACGCTGGCTGAGCTTATCCATCATGAATGAGGGAAGCTCAACCTGGCTTACAGACACTTTAAGGTCTTTTTCAAGCTTACCGTACTCATTTGCAACATTATGGTAGTATCTGTCAATAAACTTCTCTATTGCTTCAACGTCTGATTCATCTGTTACGATTGTGGCAAAAGCTTCTCTTGGAATGGCATTCCTGAGATTACCTCCGTCCAAATTGCTGACAGAAACCTTATAATGATCCGATATCTCCCATAGCAACCTGTTCATTATCTTAACGGAGTTGCCATACCCTTTATGAATTTCATCACCCGAATGGCCCCCGTGCAGGCCCGTTACAGATATTTCAAGGGCAGCTGAACCATTTTTTACCGGGATAGCCTCATAATTCATCGTACATACAGTATCCATTCCGCCTGCGCAACCGATGAACAGTATTCCTTCATCTTCCGAATCAAGGTTTAAGAGGGTTCTTCCGGAGAAGAAGTCAGGTTCAAGGTTTATCGCTCCTGTCATTCCCGATTCTTCATCAACGGTAAAGAGGCATTCAATCTTACCTGCCTTTATTTCTTTATCTGTCAGGATTGCCATCTGGGCTGCAATGCCAATGCCATCATCTGCCCCAAGCGTAGTTCCCGTGGCAGTCACCCAACCGTCCTCCACTACGGGTAATATCGGATCAGTATCCCAGTTATGCGGATAGTCAGCATTCTTTTCTCCAACCATGTCCATATGGCTCTGAAGAACAACGGTCCTCCTGTTCTCCATTCCCGGATACGGAGGCCTGGTTATCAATATGTTACCAACATGGTCCTCTTTTGATTCCAAATGGTTACTGGCAGCAAAATCAAGCAGATGTTTTCTGATCTTACCTTCATTTTTTGAAGTACGTGGAATTTTACAAATCTCTTCAAAATAGATCCAGATTGGTGCCGGATTTAATCGCCTTAAAATACTCATGCTACAGTAAATCTTCCCAATTATGCTGCAAAAGTACAAATTTTTTTTCTACCCGGGGGCTAATTGTATATTTATATGGTATGTTTAAGAACCTGCCGGAAATTCTTTAAATTTACAATATTGTTACAAGATCATCGGTAACCATGAACATATTATCCGGATCGCTGGAAAATCAATTTATTTACCCCAACCCCAGGGGGAGTAAATTGATTTTCTTCGCTCCCCATGGGGCCGGGGTAAACGAAGAAAATCAATGATTTTATGTGTGTAATTCCAGACATTCATCTAAAATAAAATGCATTTCACAGGAGTAAATAGAATATGGAAAGACGGACAATAGTCACCTTACCCGGCGATGGTATTGGAGGAGTGGTGCTGTACCAGGCGATAAGGGTTCTTGGTGCAGCCGGATTTAAAGCAGACTATATTCATGGAGATATAGGGTGGGAATTCTGGTGTAAAGAGGGTAATCCTCTGCCTAAAAGGACTATAGACCTGGTCGGGAAGTATAAGACAGCTCTCTTCGGAGCTATTACCTCCAAACCTGATGATGAGGCCAGATCTGAACTCAATCCTGAACTGAGAGGAAAAGGACTTACTTACTCAAGTCCCATTGTCGGTTTACGGCAGCACTTTAATCTTGATATATGTGTAAGACCATGCAGGTCGTATAAAGGTAATCCATTGAATTTTGTTCGAAGAGGCCGGGGAAATAATATTGAAGAGCCAATGGTGGACGTTGTTATTTTCAGGCAGAATACAGAAGGTTTGTATTCCGGTGTTGAATGGACAAATCCTCCACAGGAGGTTCACCGGGCTTTTATGTCTCATCCGAAATTCAGCAGGAACTTTGCTGATGTACCTCCTGAGGAGCTTTCTGTGTCCACACGGATCTTTACCAGGAATGCAACTACCCGAATCATTACGGCTGCTTTCAGATACGCACGGGAATATGGCTATAAATCAGTTACTGTGTGCGAGAAACCAAATGTTATACGGGAAACCTCGGGACTGATGTGGAAGCTTGCCAAAGAAATACAGAAGAGTTCCTTCAGTGAAATTTTACTTCTGAATACCAATATAGACGCACAGATGATGTGGCTAACAAAAAATCCTGAAGATTACGGAGTCATTGTGGCAGGTAATATGTTCGGCGATATCGTTTCGGACGCATTTGCGGGACTGATTGGAGGACTGGGATTTGCCTGCAGTGCACAGTTCTCGTCAGACGGGATTGCGGTTTTTGAACCCACCCATGGATCTGCTCCGAAATATGCATCTTATGAGGTTTCTATAGTTAATCCCATTGCTATGATAGAATCGGCCTGCATGATGCTCGACTATCTTGATGAAAGATCCATATCGAAAAAGATAAGGAAAGCTGTGGCAGATGTTATTGAAGAAGGTGGTATAAGGACATACGATATGATGAAGTTACCTGGCAGACAGGATGTTATTCATAACGGAGCTGCCTCAACCATTGAAATGACTGATGCAATAATAGAGAAACTTGGTAAATAAAATTTTCTGAAATGAGTGAAGAGGTTCTTAAACTATGGCCTGAGCTGGAGTGGATCACTGATAAGGGTCTTATGGAAAAAACTGCAGCTGTTTGGGATCTGGCACTGGAGCGAAGTGTTCTGACTGCTGCAGACCTGGAGAAGATACCATTTACCCTGCTCTGCGGACCTGACCTTAAGGTAAGTTTCATGTCTCATAAAAGATGTGTAGTGCATATTTCGCAGAGCAGCGGTGAAAAGATGAACGAGTTTTTTGGTGCTGATCTCCCGGTGAATATGGATGTTCTTATCTCAGGGGCGATCCTGGCTGATGTGGGTAAACTGCTTGAATATGAGCTTGATGTGGATGACAGGGCTGTCCAGGGCAGCTATGGTAAATATATCAGGCATCCCTTTTCGGGTGTTTCACTGGCTGAGGAATGCGGGGTGCCACCCGAAGTATGCCACATAATAGCCACTCATGCGCATGAAGGTGATCTGGTAAAAAGGACCACGGAAGCATACATAGTGCATCACGCTGACTTTATGGCCTTCCTCCCCTTCAGGGACAGGCTTAAAATTTAATTGTATAACCAGTTTTGGGGAACGATCATTTTTTGTTGTCCGGGTGGCTCTACCAGGAACTCAAGGCCTATACCTCTGTCATTCTGGAAATATTCAATCTTTATTTTGTGATATCCTTTGCCAAGGGGGTAATACCCGCCTTCCTCGGTCATGCCGTGTATACCGTCATTCAGAACAGGGTCGGTATCATCAACAGTCATTTTACTCCCGTCATCCGAAGTAATGAACAGGCCATAAACACCGTCTTCAGGAATGCTTAGATAGCCTTCAAAGACTATCCCGAATAACCTGTCCTTTCCTGCTACCGTGTATGTAACTTCAGCGGCTGTCTTAGTACCTGTGGGTTTAAGGGTTGAAAAATCCGGCAGGGTACTGAAGCTTCCTTCGTACAGTGTTGCTTTCAGTCCTTTGCGGAGTCCGTTCAGATTGCTGGCAGGAATCAAATCCTTCTTCTCAACAAAATAGGTAATGATCCTGCTCTGTGCATTCTTCCACTTAGTAAAAGCCTTTACAGAAGTTGTGCCGGTTATTATAAAAGGACCTGTATATTTCGTTGAGTTCATGTCAGGATCGCTTCCGTCTGTTGTACAGAAGATGTCTCCTCCGGGCCTGTTGTTAGAAAGCTCAACCATGTATTGATCCGTAAATATTCTCAGATCTGAGTTCAGCGAAGGCGGTATAATGTTATTATTTGCCCTGAAAATATTTTCTGCACCCATTTTAACGATCTGCCTGTCGTAGGTCATTAATCCATTTGTCTCAGTCTCCACATCGGTTGTCTGAGTATATATTGTTGCGCTTAAGCCATTTTCTTTCACGAACCTGTGAACCTGATCATAGTATTGCTCATATCTGGAAAGCAGCTGGAGAGAATCTTCCATATTCCTGTAGCCCCAGTTCTTTTGTTCCCAAGTATGTCCCTGCAACGGGAGCCCGAGACCTCCGAATTCACCAAGTACTATTGCTCTGTTCTCCTCGGCTTCCGGTACAACCGGTTCAGGATAATGATGTACATCGTGGACATTACCCGTTCCCCTGTCAGTCCAGCCTGAAGCGCTGTTTACCAGTCTTGTCGGATCATAATCTGCTATCAGCTGTGTTATCCTGCCTGTCTCAAACTGGCCCCAGCCTTCGTTGAATGGCACCCACATTATAATAGAGGGATGGTTATATTTTGTGTCAATCAACCTTTTTAATTCGAACTCAAACTGTTTTGTTGCTTCCTCCGATTTATCAATATCCGGCCTGTTCCCGCTGATAGACCTGTCACCGCTGGGCATATCCTGCCATACGAGTATGCCAAGTTTGTCACACCAGTAATAGAATATCCTGTTTTCTACCTTTACGTGCTTTCGCAGCATGTTAAATCCCATCTTTTTTGTCATCTCCAGATCATATACCATAGCTTCTTCCGTGGGAGGGGTATATATACCGTCAGGCCAGAAGCCCTGGTCAAGAGGCCCGTTCTGCCAGATAAATTCGTTGTTGAGAAGCATCCTGGTAAATCCGTCAGCAGTTTTTCCGAGTGAGATCTTTCTTATGCCGGTGTAGGATCTGACTTCATCTACTGTCTTATTACCCTTTTTTAATTCCAGTTGGACATCATACAGGAAAGGACTTTCCGGCGACCATAGTACAGGATCATCGATCCGAAGTGAAATCTCGCTATTCCCCGGGCCAGTGCCGGTAGCAACCTTCTTTCCATCCTTTTTTATTGTTACCGCAAGGGTATTGTTATCCAGGTTTGTTATATCGGCTTTAATGGCGATCTTCCCGTTGTCGGCATCGGTAACTGTCCTGAACGAGGATATATATGATTCGTTTACCGGTTCTATCCACACTGTCTGCCAGATACCTGTTGTTGGTGTGTACCATATCCCTCCCGGGGAAGCGACCTGTTTCCCGCGTGGCTGTGTTCCTCTGTTTGTAGGATCCCATACGCATACGAGTATTTCATGTATCTTCTTATCATCGAGCTTGGAGGAGATATCGAATGAAAACGGGTCATAACCGCCTTTATGACTCCCGGCTTCTTTCCCGTCAATCCATACGGTTGTTTCCCAGTCTGATGCTTCAAAATTCAGAAGCAGAGTACTATTCCTCCATGAAGAAGGTATAAGGAATGTTCTTCTGTACCAGAGATTTTCGTCTTCAGAAATCCGTTTTCTTACTCCCGACAGCGCTGATTCCACAGGATATGGAACCAGTATTGAGCCATCCCATATTTCAGGCTTATTGTCTTTTGGTGTTATTGCGTACTCCCACGGCCCATTAAGATTTTTCCATTTACTTCTGACCATGTCCGGGCGGGGATATTGCATCCATGGTGATGAGGGATCTACATCAGATGACCATTGCGTATAAATAGGATTATCAGCAGGTTTCCAATTTGTTTCACTATTTCGATTACATGAAAGACCAAAAACGGATATCGCTAAAGCAATAATTAAAACAGCTTTTTTCATTGTAGGATTATTTGTATCTTTTAAGATAATTTTTCGTGAGGGTGGACCAGGATCATTAACCGAGTTTCATTTTTTCGACTTCCCCCATATTCCTGTCGTTAGTAATTATTTTAGCATCAGGAGTGTACAGGTAGTCAATAAGTTCCTGGTACTTTTCCATGATTTTCCCTCTCACGATCTTCATTGTTGAGTTCATAAGACCGTTTTCTTCAGTGAAGGTCTCCTCAAGAATTCCTATTGCTACAGGGAGCCATCTCTGTGGAAACATTTTACCGAATTTACCATTCATGCGGTATTCATTTATTTCATTTTCAATTAGTGAAATAACTGCCCGTTTTCCTTCTTCCGAGTCGGCAGTCAGATTCTTTTCTTCAAGGTAAAGCTTAAGGTTATGCTGATTGGGTACCACAAGGGCAACTGTATATGGTTTCTGGTTATTATAGAGCATACATTGTTCTATATACTTCGATTGTTCCGATATTGCTTCCTCTATTCCCTCGGGGCTGAATTTTTCACCGTCATCGGCTATAAGCAGGCTTTTAAACCGACCGAGCACGTAAAGGAAGCCATCTTCCGACATGTATCCCATATCGCCTGTATGGAGCCATCCGTCTTTAATAGCTTCCTGAGTGGCAGATTCATTCTTCCAGTAGCCTTTCATAACATTGCCTCCCCTTATCACAATTTCACCTTTCTGGCCCACAGGGAGTTCATTACTATTATCATCACATATTTTAAGATCCATATTATTGACAAGAACGCCTGAAGATCCCAGTTTATGCCTGCTTGCGGAATTCACAGAAATCACCGGTGAGGCTTCGGTCAACCCATATCCCTGGTACATTGGTATTCCCAGGGCATAAAAAAATCTTTGAAGCTCAATATCAAGGAGAGCTCCACCACCTACAAAATAATCCAGATCACCTCCGTATCCTTCACGTATCTTGCCGAACAGTATTTTATCATATAACCTCAATAAAGGTTTTTTCAGTCTCTGTAATCCCCTTCCTTTATTCCAGCCCTCCTTATTATAGGAATAGGATATCTTTAGGGCATGGTTAAAGAGCAGTTCAATTGTTTTCCCTTTCTCCTTGATCCCTTTTTCAATATTCTTCCTGAAGTTCTTTGCTATGGCAGGCACACTCATCATGAGGTTAGGCTTTATTTCTTTCAGACAGACAGGAACGTTTCTCAGAGTTTCCATCGGCGTTTTGCCTGTCTTAACGGAAGCTATACTGGCGCCTTTTCCCATGAAAGCATATATGCCGCAGGTATGACCGAATGAGTGGTCCCAGGGAATTATCAGCAGTGTCTTGTAAAATGAAGGAATATCCAGAATACTGTAAGCCTGGTAAACATTTGTTACGCAGTTACCGTGCGATAGTATGATTCCTTTCGGATCAGCAGTGGTCCCTGAGGTGTAACATATATTTGCATAGTCGTCCGGGGTGATACTTTTGGATCTTTCCTCGAATTTAACCTGGTTACCTGCAACTTCCAGCCATTCCCGTCCGATTTTTCTTACCTCGTTGAAATGTATCTCATTAGCAGCATACTCTTCCTGTGTATCGAAATGGATTATTTTTTCAATTGTGGGACATTCAGCTACAACTTCCTTAAACTTTTGTGCCTGTATAGAGGAGATAAGCACCATTCTTGCTCCCGAATGGTTGATCCTGAATTTTATTTCTTCCGGATTGAGTTTAACTGATAAAGGAACGTTCATGGCACCTGTATAGAGGATACCCATTTCTCCTATAACCCAGGAGTTACGGCCCTCAGAAATCAGGCTCATCCTGTCTCCCTTTTTTATTCCCATCTTTATAAGACCAGCAGCGAATTCGTAAACCTGTTTTTTTGTTTCCCCATAAGTGGTACCTTCATATTTATCGCCCGGCTTTTCCCACAGATAAGCATTGCTGCTGTATTTTTCAACACTTTCTTCGAAAAATTGGATCAGTGATTTCATAAGGTCAGAATTAATGAGATTTGAATACTTTGATAACCCGAATATACAAAATCTGCGATATTTTGACATGCCTGTGGTGAAATATCTCGTAAGCTTTGGTTTTCAATATTTTTGTATCTTTGTTAATTATCTTAATTGGAATTTGTTGAAAGGCTCATTTTACATTTTATATCTTTTATTATGAAACGTCTAGCTCCGGTTTTATTAGCAGTACTTGTGATTTCATTTCCTTCGTGTAAGTTTTTTAAGGGCAGAAAGCTATTTGGCAGGAAAGCCG